>CAZUAY010000069.1:0-15135 GCA_964618405.1 uncultured Lentisphaerales bacterium | reverse complement strand
TCGAGTTCGTAAAGGAAGTGGCCGTAACGAGCGGAGCACGGGTTTTCCAACCCGTTCTCCGTTTGCTTCGCCTGTCCTCCTCCTCCGCGATTCATGCGAAAAGTTACTCCATCGTTTTTTCGCAGCGCGGCCGCGCGGAGAGTTTATTTCTTTCTTTTACGTAATAGCCCTTTGAGCACATCCTCGAGGTTGGGTTCTGCTGCTGGCGGCTCTTGGGGCGTCGCCGCGGCTGGCTGATCGCTCTGCGTCGCCGCATCTGGTTGGCCGCTCTTCACGCCCTTATGGCTGTCGCGTAGCTCTTTAAAGCTGTCGCGCAGCTCTTTAGCCACGCTCGTGACGGTGCCAGCCAGGGCCAGGACATTAATTTTAGGTTTAGGGACTCCGACTGTGCCAGTTAGGGTCAGGAAGTCAGGCACCTTGACAAAGACAGCATTGGTTGGGGTGTTGGCGGGAACAAGGCCGATTCGATCTGCGATGGATCGGCTCAGAGAAATGGACACGGGAATTTGGATGGCCGAGTTCGTCAGTACAGATGCCAGCATAACAAACCCGCCGTCAACATCGGCCTGAAAGTTCGGACTCTGCACTACGGCCTTTTGTAATTCGATGCGCCCTGAATCGGCTGTGCCTTGCAGGATGATGGCGTTGATCGGCGATTGCTGGAGGTCATGCGCCTCTCCGCCGGTGGGAGCGATCTTGTCTATCAGCTCGCCAAGCAACGATTCCAACTTATCTTTGGGATGTTGCAATAACTCGGGTATGCTTGCAACAACCTTGATCAACACCGTGAGGATGGGGTTCTTGGTATTTTCTGCGCTGAGGTTGAGGTTCGTCGAGTTGATATCAAACTGCCCATTCAGGTGCTTCTGGAGGCTAGCCCCGGTGATGCCAGCGCCGCTGATATGTCCTTGGGCAATAACCGTCCCGCCAAGCTGCCCCTTGCTCTCCGGCTGGAATGAATCCACCAACGGTGCCAGGGGAACATCTTGTGCGCTGAATGAAAGGTCGTACTTCCAGCCCGACAAACCCAAGTCCAGATCGAGTGTCGCGTTCACTGGTGCCCCGTTGAGGGTCAGCTCGAACGGAGTTACGACCACGTGATGGTCATCAATTTTTGTTGTCGTTTGCCAATCGGCAATTTCAACATCAAGCAGGTAGAGTTGCTTGATGCTCGTCGAGAGCGTGACGTTGCTGAACGGCAGCGTAATCGGATCAGGTTCTTTATTTGCATCGCCCGGTGCTGAAGCTGATGCAGAAGCAGATGCGGGCGCAGATGCGGCTACAGGCGGAGATGCCTTTGCGGGTGCTGAGGCCGTTGCAGGCGCAGATGCGGCTGCGGGCGCAAATGCCTGCTTATCGCCCATAAACAAATCGTAATAACGGGTGAAATCCAGTGAGTCGGCGGCGAGCGTGAGGTTGCCCTGAATCGCGGAGGGCTGGGACATGTCTAATTGGCCGGTTAACTGCAATTTATTACTCGCGCGCGTTGTCGGCGTCAAATTAATTTGTATATCCATGTCCGCAGAGCTGCTCTCCATGTCGTAGGTGCCGGAGGCAGTTATTGCCGCTAGTGCTTCGTTCTGGTGTGCGATTTCCAGCCTGCAATCCATGAGGTTGAATTGTTTCAAGTCAGTTGCTTTGGCATGAGCGTTCAGGGAGACCGAAGCGTCTGCAATGGAGTTGCTGCCTGCGTTCACTGTCAGATGGTCGATCTGGGAGTCTAAATCAAGCGTCAATTGTTTGCCGCCTTGCTGAGACAGAACTTTCGCCATGATGTTCACTACGCCCGCGGGCGCGACCTCGCCCACGAAGGGTTTCCAATCTGCGAGATTGAAGTCGGAAACGGTCAGAGTAAACGCAGAATCGCCGATGGCGTTGCTCACGTCACCCCAGGAGATTTGCATGGGACTTGTCAACTCAGCTTTCAGTAAGGCATCGCCTTTTTGGGTGCCCGTCATCGTCAGATTTCGCATCGTGGCCATGCGTTGACTGCGATCAACTGTGACGTCGTACGCATTGTTTAAGTCGAGCTGGGGCGTTGTCTGATTGCTCTGGGTTAACTGAAAAGCGTTCACGCCCAGCTTGCCTTTAGCCGTGATCATGGCTCCGCCCTGGGTTAGTTCGACTTCGTTCGTCGAATAAATCGTGGTGTTACCGAAGTCCATCCCGCGACTCGCTCCGACCAAATTGAGAAGCTGCTTGTCAATGTCTGCAAGTACGATGCTCAAGCGGCCTTCTAGCTTCTGCATGTCGAATGGGCCGCTCACCCGCAGTTCGCCTAAGTTCGCATCGCCTCTCTGGAAGCGCAGGGCCATTTCTTTGATCTCCGTGGGCGTGACCGCCACGTTGATCTCGGAACTGAAATCTGCTGCGTCGGCCAGCGCGCCCGCGGCCTGGGTCACCTCCAAGCGCGACCTGCCCCTGATCTGCGACGGTTTCAAATCCGCTGTTAAGGCAAGTGTGAATGTGCCGGCCAGTTTGGCTTGCAGCATGGCATTGGTCTGCTGAATATGGATGTCGGTGCCCAGCACCAACTGAGCCGTCTGCCCGTTCTTCAAGTCGTCAAGCGTAAGGTTGGCGTGCGAAAGCTCCGCCACCTCACGCGTGCCATTGGCAAAGTTTTTTACTCTGCTGAAAGTCGCATCCGTCAGCGCAAACTGCTTCACGTCAATTTGCAGAGGCTTGGCCACGGAGCTCTTGGCCGAGGCCGCAGGCTTCGTAGCCGGGGTCGAAGTCTTCGTCGCCGAGGCTGTAGGCTTCGTCTCTGGGGCTTCTCGCTTCTTCTCCGGATCTCCGGTCTGCAGCGACTTCAGAATCGGGTCTAGGTTACTGCTTCCGTCTGGATGCTCCACCAGCGCGACGGTCAACGAAGCCACCTTGACCTCATCCACGCGGATGTTGCCACGGAGGATATCCATCAAGCTGTAGCGCAGACGCACTTCTGCTGCGGTCACGAGTGGCTCTGTGCCTGTTGTTTGCACCTTCAGGTCACGCAAGATCACCTGCTTGAACGGACGGATGGACGCGTCGCTCACCGTGATCTGAGCGTTCATCGCCTTGCCGACACGCGGCAGGATTGTGCCTTTTAAAAAGGCGGAGCTGGTTGTCACGAAAAAAACGACGACGAGCAGGACAATCAGAATCCCAAGAAACCAAGCTATCGCTCGGAGAAAACCGCGCTTTTTTTTAGGCGCCGTCGTCACACGTGTTGAATTAGACATAAAATACCTGTGCTATTCGAAGTCGACGACTTGTTGCTTCGCAGCCGAGTCGAAAATCGCTTCCATCAATTTCATGACGCGCATGACTTGATCATTCGAGACGAGAATCTTGGACTTTCCTTCGAGGGTTGTCATGACGTTGCGATAAAAATCGCGGATATCGCTGTGGATAATTTCCAGGGGTTGGGTTTTGATGGTCTCGGGCGTGCGCGGTGCCATTGTCTTCGTGAGACCGGCGGCCGTGCGGATGGGAACCGCATCGTTCTTGCTCCAATCCGTGATGCGCACCATTTCGCCTTTGAGGCTCCAGTCATGGATTACAGCCGTGCCGTCGCGCCCTAGCATGTACCAGCGGGGTAGGGCAATGAAATTGCTGGTGCCAACTTCGAGGAACGCTTTGAGTCCGTTTTCGAACGTGAGTTCTGCGCTGAAGCCGTCATCAACGAGTTCGTTGGTAATGTAGGAGAGCGTTGCATAAACTTTTTTAACTTTTCCTGGAACCAATTGGAGCATTTGGTCCAGCGTGTGAACGCCCCAGTCCAGCACCATGCCGCCGCCCTTCTCCTTCTCCTGCCGCCAGTCACCCGGAATACCACGTGAGCCGTGGACACGGGATTCGATTCGGAAGACATCGCCGAGAAGACCTTTGTCGTAGATATTCTTCATCGTCAGGTAGTCTTGGTCCCAGCGGCGGTTTTGGTGTACCACGAAGAGCTTCCCCGTTTCCGTGGCGGCATCGATCATCGCCTGAAGATCGGCAGAGGATAAGGTTACTGGCTTTTCACAAACGACGTTTTTCCCTGCACGCAATGCACGGATGACGATGTCTCGGTGGAGATGATTGGGTGTTGCACAGAGCACAATGTCCACGGCAGGATCGGCGAGAACAGCGTCGAAACTCTCATAGGCTTTGAGACCATTGTCCATGGCGAACTGCTGACGACTCGGTTTGACATCGAATGAGCCACACACCTGTAGGTTATCGATGCTCATGATCTTCTCACGATGCCAGTTGCCCATTCCACCCAGACCCACGATTGCTAAATTAAACTGCTTTTCTTTGTTTTGCATTTTGTTCTCCTATCGCACGATGGCGATAACAGGTAAAGGATTAGGTTATAACGTTATTTAACAACAAGAAGTTGCTGCGCTGTCGAGCAGGCGCTGGGTGGCTGCGACGAGCAGGGAACCGCTTTCGGTCGAAAAAACTGAGGTGGAGGCCTCGTAGCCGCCTTCTTCAGCCGCCGCATTTGTCGTGATGTAACCCGCCATCGAACCGTTCGCACAGGTGCAGACAAAGGTGTTCGGATAGGCTTGACGGATCGCCAATGCAAACTCGATGAAGGCTTCGCCCTGCCAAGCGACAAAGCGCCAGGGGCCGATACTGAACAATTGGATTTCGGCCGGCATGCAGTGGCGGAGTGCTTCATCGATGCGACCGTTTTCCTTGGATCTCGCCAGTGCATGGCTCGCTTCGGCACCGAACAGATCGCACTCCGTTGTGCGGACAACGGCGCGGGCTGTTCCGTCTTTTTGTTGCCGTGCGAGCTTCTCGCGGACGGCCTGCTCCTTGGTGGCAGCCGCTCCGACGGAAGGCAGATCCCGCAAGGGGTATTCAAGAGTTGTCTGGCTGGCGGCCAATTTAATTGATTTTTGGAATTTGATCGTGGTCAAGGCTGCTTCGACGGCTTTACCGAGAATCGTACCGAGCCGGATAGCCTCGTCAAAGGTCTGCCCGCGGACACAATAGCGAGGACTCTGGTTGCCAGCGGCACCATTGCTGTGCAAGATGGGCACGGCGGAGCCTAACACCTGTTGCAAATAAAGTCGCCCCATCGCAGGGAAGTCGCCCGAGGCGAGCGTCGAGTCTTCATGAAGCACGGTCGGGTGCATCGCGTAAACCTCGTGAATACCGATCCAAGCATGTGTGTCGGCATCCCGCACAGCAAGAACGGGAATTTCGGGATCGGCGGGGCCTTTCGGGTCGTGCCGGTTGGTTCCGATTCCTTCGACTTTAGCTACCGCCAGCCCGATTTCAGCACGGCGCAGGTTTTTGCAGGCAGCGATTCCGGCTTCTACAATACCATCTTCCAATAATTGTACATAAGCTGGGTCGGCATCAGGGACGACTGTGCTGTAGCTACCTGGCCCCCGATCTTGGACGAGTGGACCCGAGTGCGTGTGGGTCGCTGTGATCATGATGTGCGCCGCAGGCGTACCGGTGGCAGCCTCAATGCGCTGCCGAGCACGAGCCACAAGACTCTTCGGCACGTAAATAATATCGTTCGCGATAAAGAGTAGGCGTGTTTCACCGTCATCAAGTGCCAAAGCACTGCTGGTCAGCGGATCATGGATGCCCGTGCTCCAGCGCGGCACATGCGGATAGCCACAGAGGAATTGTGAGTTGACGGGGCTGATGTTGGCCGTAGCGGCGCCAGCTTGCAGGGGGGGAAGTTGAGTTGTCATAATGATCTCCTAATAAAGTGTTAAGTTTGCCTTATCTATAGCGCCGCGTCAATGATAAATAGTAATCATCGTAATCAAAGCAGGACTCACCATGGGTTCTGTCATTTCACAGAAACGAGTTCGCCATGTCCAGGTTTAAGATGAAGTTCAAATCCTTCGTCCTTTACCGGAATTTCAACTTTTCGAATGAGGTCAAACGCTTTGGGTTTTTTAGTTCCATCGATTTTGATTTTAACATCCACTTCAGTATCGGTTCGATTGAATAGGATAAGCCCATGAGTGCCGTCGGTTTTCATAGCATGCGTGACTTCAATCCCTGCAACAGAATTGCCGGTGGCAGGGTCGAGACACTGCCACAACTTGCGGACGCCAGCGTACGCAATGAGTTTGTCGAGATGATCGGCGAGTGTTTGTGGATTTTGAATAGGGTCTAAACGGATGACCTTGCCCGAGCCAAAGACTTTGTAGTTTGCGCTCAGGCCATTGATTTCCACCTTCGTCCATGCGTTGCTGTTGACGGCTAGCGAAAAAAATACATTTGCGTTTGCAGCACCATATTCATTCTTGGTTATTGCCTTTTCTGTGAGAATCAACGTTCCACCTGCCTCAACGAATTTTTGCAGAGTCGGAGGCGTGGTCGCATAGACGGCAAACGAAGAATCGGAAGCGAGCAAAACACGATAGGAGGTCTCGCTAATCTTTTCGAGTTGCTCTTCAAGAATGACATCGGCTTTGATGCCTTCCGCAGATAGAGCTTCAGCACAAACCTCTACTGTGTTCGTTGACGTCATCCTGTTTTTTGTCGCTGCAAGCCGATCACCAGCTCGTGAGTAGAGAAGCGCAACGTGGGTGTGAGCTGTTCGGTTGCTGGACGAGAATAAATCTCCTGTGGCTAAAACATCTTGCTTTGCCTGACGAATACCCCAGAAGCTACGGGTGGGTCGTGCGTACGGATTCAGCATGTAGTTTGGATGTTGCGTCGCTTGAGCTTTGCCGGCAGCTTCTGTTGCCACGGAATCGAGTACGGTTTTCGGGCGACCGCCGTTAGGAGGCGTTTCACGCTTATAGATGATCCATGAGCGTGCATCTCGCTTCCATTTTGAAAGAAATGCCATGGAATAGCCTCTGGCAAATTGGCTGAGGAGCGTATTCCTGACATCGTCGGCCGTTCCTTGAAGTTGAATGTCGCCGGTGATGATGGGCTTGCCTTCCGCAACCGCTCGCATATACTGGGCGGTCAGTATGGGGCTTTCCTGCTGAGCGGGTGCACACAGAATCCGCTGATGCGGTGCTGCTTTGTAGAGATCAATACCCTTTCCGTGGAGGGTTTGTGGTTGGAAAAACACAACGGGGTCGGGCTCTCCGGAAGCGGAGGCAATGGTTACTACGGCATTACTTAGCGTTTCGGCGAATGCGTCTTCGAGGAATTTCGTGAACGCAACATGAATAGAGGGGTCGTCCGGGCTTGTGGAGAATTGGCTTGCTTGATTGAGTGACGGATATTTCGTGTGAAGTGCCTGATTCATTGCCTCCACGGTTTGATAATGCTCGGAGAGATGTTTGGCGAATTCAGTTTTAGCGCGTCGGCTTGTATCAAAGAAGTCAGCATGGTCGAAAATCCGGTAGGCAAAAGGTTTGGATTGCTGTTGCTGGAAATACTCGGTTGAAACCTGCCAGATTGTCTTCCAGAGTGCGCGCCCTACTTCCGTCACGACACTGTAGGGAATGCCCGAGGATTCCCCTTCGAACCAGGCATCCTCCTTGGGGTTCACGTCCTCCATGTAAGTCATCCACGCATGCGAACCTTTTTCAATGGCCAATTCGGCAATGATCGGCAGTCCAGAATTTAAAGGCCGCCGTAAAACATTCATGTTACGTCGCGGAACCGGACGAGGACGAAAAATCCGGCGCCAGCTATGTTCCGGCGTGACTCCAAAAGAATCCAGCCCGAGTTTTTGTGCGTCGGCGTAATCGGGGAGCGATTCATAGAGCCAAGCAAGCGATTCGGGATATCCCGTTGTCTTGATTCCAGCATCTTGATCGACGCCCTCTAGAAAAAAAGTCCCAATCAAGAATCTGGGTTTGCCGTTGACGCGGATGTCGCCGTCTGCAATTTTTAGGGTCGCATTTCGTGGAAACATTTCCCCAGCGTCCGGCGGGACGGCAGGGAAGTCGGTCGCGGATACAGAAGACAAAATTGAAACAGCCCAAGCGATGCCAGTCAAAAGCTGAGTTGTGTGTTTCATCGTGGTCTCACATCCTCTCGTTGTCGTTTTCGATTATTTGGCAATTCTCGCGACAGTCCTGTGTGCGATGTCGCGAAGTACGAACGCATCTTCATCGGAGATAGAGTCGGGCTTAAAAGCAATTTTTCGAACATCCTTGCAGAACAGGGTTTCGAACCAGACGCAACCGATTAAGAAGCAACCATTATCGTTTGCGTGAAATTTGTCCTCCTTGTGAAGCGAGTGAATCGCTGGCTTGTCATTCTTCAGGTTGGGCGGAATGGGCTTGCCCCACTTCTTAGAAAGGCGCGCCTTCTGGAAGGCATCTCCGGAGGGAATCAAACGAAAGTTGTTGTCTGAACAAAAGTCTTGGTAGGTCTTGCGGAGCTGCCGGTACATGCTGTCGGTTCCAAAGTTTTTAAGCCCCCAGAATTCATGATCGTCGCGGTAGGCCCAAGTCTGGTGCACAACAATTTCTGCAGGCTTTGCGTATTTGCGGATGGTTGCGATGAGTCGGTCTGCGTGGGGATGGAACGTCTCAGGTTTGAAGCTATCGTGAGAGGCTTGCTGAATGGTGACGACGTCCCAGTTCTTGAGTTTGAGACATTCGCGGAGGCTGAGGTTGCAGCCCTTTGCAAATGGATATGGAGTGCTTTCCGGATCATTCTGATTCTTGTCGTAAGCATCGGCGTGGTGCATGTGTACTTCGAAAGTGCAGCCGCCAATGTAGGCGTTTAAGAGGGTGAGGTCACAACCAGCCGATGCGGCGATTTCATTCAGGAACGTGTGTGCGTTTCGCGAGAAGCTGTTGCCAATAGAAAGTATTTTCATTTTTGTCGGAGCGCGTCATGTGTTGGGGCACAGCATGCTGTGCCCTTATTGATGATTGTCGCATGGGCGATTTCGCGGAGAATGGCTGCGTCTTCAGGTACTAGATTGGGTGCGACGAAAGTTGATTTGCGCACATCGTTCCCGAAGAGAAACTCGTACCAGACGCAACCGAGGAGGTATTCTCCAGCGGTGTTGGCGTGGTACCCGTCTTTGCCCTGAAGCGTCTTGCCTTTGGCTGGAGTATCCGTTTCCTTGTTGGCTGGCGTATAATCGCCCCAGGCGGGCGTTTTGCGAGCGAGTTGGAAAGAATCGCCAGCGGGAATCAAGCGCAGACCGTGTTTTGCGGCGAAATCCCTGTAGGCCTTGGAGACATCGGCATACATCTCATCCGTTGAAATTTTCCAATTGGTAATTCTGTTTTCGTCCTGACGGTAGGCCCAGGTTTCATGTACAACGACTTCGGCTTGAGGCGCGTATTGCTTGATGAAGGCAATGAGGTTGGAGCCAACAGGCTCATAGGATTCGGGGAAACGGCTGAATCCGCTCGCTTGTTGGATGGTGACGATGTCCCACTTCTCAGCCTTCAAAAAATCTTCGAGGGTAATTTTTTCTCCCTTATAGCTGTAGCTGACTCCATTCGTAGAGGCATTAAGCCAGTGGCGGGCGAGGGGGCATCCGCCGATCGAAGCGTTTGCCAGAAGGAGCGGGCTGTCCATAGATTCTGCAATTTGACGTAAATGCTTGTGTGCATTTCCGGAAAAACTGTTTCCGATCGACAGAACCTTCAGCGGTTCGTTGGTGAAGGCAGATGCCGTGATAGTGAGCAGGATGAGTGCGACGATGGAGAGGCAGGTGAATGATTTTTTCATAGGTTGGGGCTCGGCATACCGTGAACTTATGGTGTTGCGGCTGGGGCACAGCATGCTGTGCCCTTACACGACCGTCTTTCGGCTAGTAATCCAAGTTTTCATCTCGGATAAAGTCTTCGTCCATTTCTCGCCATCTCCGATTTGATCGAGAAATAGGCTGTAGAGGTGATAGAAAGAGTTTGTGAAGGTTTGGATGCCGGCCATGCGGTCTTGGAAGGCGGTCGCAGGTTCGTAGGCTGTTTCGGGCTTGGGGAGTTTTAGGGATCGGAAAGAGAAGTCCATCGCATCGATCGTGGCCGAGTACATCGCATCGCCTTGTGCGATGACAAGTTTGACCTTCCGAAGTTTCTTGCCGCATTCAAGGACGGTTTTGGCTTCCCGGCTGATCAGGGGCATACCCTTTCGGAGAGCGGTTTCGTGCGCGCCATCGCCTTCGAGGAAGAAAATCGCAGGTCCTTCCAACATGAACGCCATCGGGGGTGTGCCAACACTGTTGTCCAGTGTGAAGGAGCCGTTGGTCGTCTCCCAGAAGAACCACAGCCACGTGAGAAAATCCATTCCGATGTTGTTGGCGGTAATTGAGATGTTGGGATCGGGCGAAAAGCACTGAGCAGGGATGTCGCGGAAATCGATCTGCTTCATGCGCATCGCTGCCGTTTCCGGTGTCAGGGCGATTGGGGATAGGCGTGTGGTTTTGTTCAGGTTCACACAGAAAGCGTCTTGCTGTGTTTCCGAGAGCGCTTCAGCAAAAACTCGGCGATTGGCGGTGTCGATGACCATCGGGATCGAGGTCAGCGTGGGCGGCATTTTTGGAAGCAGTTCTTCGGAGATACGTTTTTTGATGTCAGCGCGAGTTTGGCGGTTGAGATAGGGTACGCCACGAGCCTGCATCTCTGCAAGTTCTTCAATCTTGCAGTAAGCTTTCAGGAGGGAATTGGGAATCTTGAGCTCAGCCTTCATCAGATCTGCTCGAACGTAGCCACCTGAGATACAATTGTCTTCATTGATGTCGCGGTCGAGAATGAATCGCGGGGAAACCCAGCCTGAGATCGGTTGAGTGCTTAGCGTTTCGATAGGAGGGGCTACGTGCTCTGCAAATTGGATAACGAGCTCGGCGGGCACGGGCGTTGCATCGACTTCGTAGACTCGGTAGGAAGTATTTCCAGATTCAAATGACATGGGTGGATCCTGTGTTAGACAAGCCTGCCGCGCGTAGCGCGTGTGAAAAAACGACGGTATGACGATTCGGAGATTGGGCTTTACTTCAAAAAAGTTCGCGAATTATGTTCTCGATAAAGCTTTTTAATGCGCAACGTCAACTCTAGCACCTTTGGTCTGGCCGATGGCCGCGAGGAGCTCATTGAACCAGGGCGTGTCGATGTCGAAGGGCTTGCCGCCCTTGATGCGTTCGAATTCGCAGGCGCGGAGTTCGTTGTTCTTGTTCTCATCTTCGCCGATAACGCCGCCGATGCCTTGGAATGCACATTCAACCGCTTTATTCGCACACTTGATGATCAGGGCTTTATCGGCCTCGTTCGAAACAGCGGCACGGCTGAAGTAGCCGGACTTCTGTACAAGCGTCTTCTCGGCACCGAGCATGTCGGCAAACTGCTTCGCAAACCAAGCACCCGGGTTGATCTTATCGAGGCGAGGGTGACCGAAGGCATCGCGGAGGACTTCTTCGCCTTTCGATTCCATTTCAGCGATGATGGTTTCGACGCCTGCACCTTCGGAGACGAAGATGTTGACGCAATCATGGTCGTCCATAATCTTGCGGAGGCGATCGGCTTCAGCTTTGACATCAAACGCCATTTCGGGAATGAATACGCCATGGACTTCTTTCCGTTCGCGGGAGAGCCCGATCTCGGGGAGGTATTCCATCTTATCGAGGAGCTTGCGGTATTCAACGGCGGTTGCAGCCGTGAGCCAACCACAGTTGCGTCCCATGACTTCATGGACGATGAGCATGCGTGGGTTGGCGTTCTGTTCGGAGACGACGTTAGCAAAGTAACCAGCACCTTCTTCAGCGGCCGTCCAGGCGCCCAGGCTCTGGCGGATGGGGTAGACGTCGTTGTCGATGGTCTTGGGGAGGCCGACGACAGTAAGGTCGTAGTTGTTGCTCTTTAGATAAGCGGCAAGGTCAGCAGCGGCCGTATTGGTGTCATCGCCACCAATGGTGTGAAGGACGTCGATGCCATCTTTAACAAGCTGGTCAGCGGCGACCTTTTGTGGGTCTTGACCTTCTTTAACGAGGCCACGTTTGACGCAATCTTTGACGTTGGTGAGCTTGACGCGGCTGTTGCCGATCGGGGATCCGCCATGCTTGTAGAGGACCGCGGCTTGCTTGCGGATTTCTGGTGTAACCTTGATGCTTCGGCCTTCGAGTAAACCTTTGTATCCGCAGATGTAGCAGATGATTTCTACGTCTGGCGCAACATCCGTGTAGCGCTCGATGAGCGCGGCGATAGCGGAGCTGAGGCAAGGTGCGAGACCGCCTGCGGTAAGAATAGCGACTTTGTTGACTTTACGTGTCATGAGGATCTCCGAAGATGAATTACGAATTATGAATTACGAATTGGGAATGTGAAGCTATTAGCCACTCGCAACTAGTCACTAGCAACTAGCGACTCGCGATTTTTTAACGTCCGCTGCGGAGGTTGCCGCGTGGTTTGCGGAAGCCGCCAGGCCCGCCGCGAGGAGGTCCACTACGAGCGCCACCGTACGAGGATGAGCTAGCGGTCTGCTTGCGCGGAACGAAATGTGATGGGGCGGGAATTTGTTGAAAGAGATGCTCTGCGGGTTGTTCACAGTGCAGTTCTTCGCCGAGGAGCTTTTCAATATCAGGAATGATAAAGGATTCGTCTTCGCAGGCGAAGGAGATCGCAGTTCCAGTGGAGCCGGCGCGGCCCGTGCGGCCAATGCGATGGATATAATCGTCTGCTTCGTAAGGAAAGTCGTAGTTGACCACATAGGCGATATCGTCAACATGGATCCCACGTCCGGCGACGTCGGTTGCAACGACGATATGGATTCTGCCTTCGCGGAAGTCTTCGAGGATGCGAATGCGCTTCTTTTGATCAACGTCGCCAGAAAGCTGTTCGACGTGAATGTCGTGTCCGGCGAGTTCGCGGCAGAGGTCATCACAATCGCGTTTCCGATTGCGGAAGATGAGGAAGCGTTTGCCTTGGTTCTCCTTGAGCGTATTGAAGAGGACGGTAAACTTTTCCTTGGCGGCGATCGGGTAAATAACCTGTGTGATGGTATCGACAGTCCCATGTTCGGGATCGATCGAAACTTCAACGGGGTCGGGCATCCATTGCGAGGCGAGCGTCATCACTTCTTCAGTGAGCGTGGCAGAAAAGAGCAAGGTTTGACGTGCGTCCTTCGCGGGCAATTCGCGGATGATGCGCTTGACGTCGGGAATAAAGCCCATATCGAGCATGCGATCTGCTTCATCGATCACGAGGATTTTAACTTCTTTGAGATTGATGACGCGGGAATTGACGAAATCGAGCAGGCGTCCTGGCGTGGCGGCGATCAGGTCGACAGGGGCGGACTCGAGCCGATCCTGCTGCGCGGCGTGATCCATGCCGCCAAAAACGGCGAGGGAGCGCAATCCACAGTATTTGCCGAGCAGATCAGCATCTTTAATGACTTGGATGACGAGTTCGCGTGTCGGTGCAATGACGAGCGCGGCGGGTCGGCCGGGAACGCTGGGGCGAGTATCGGGATTGGCCAGCATCCGGTGGAGAACGGCAATGAGATAAGCGGCCGTTTTGCCGGTGCCTGTCTGAGCTCTGCCGGCGACATTTGCGCCGGCGATTGTCTGGTCAAGCGTTTCGGCCTGAATCGGTGAACAGTAGCGGAAGCCGGCATCATAAATGGCATGCATGACGGTCTCGGGGAGATTGAAGTCGTGGAAACGCTTCTTGTCTTCGGCGGGCTCGACGGTAAATTCTGCTGGATCCCATGGGACGTCTGGGATGATGGGTGGCGAAGGCTTGACCGACCTCGGAGGCTGATGACGCGGCCTTGGGGCGCGGTCAGGTGCTGATCTGTCAGAAGCGGGTCTGTCGGAAGTAGATCTGCCGGAAGATGATTGATCGCGATGCGGCGCTGGGCCTGATCGGCGAGGTCCGGAGCCCTCTTGACGCCTGCCATCGCGTGGTGGGCGGTCGGAGTCGGGGCGGTCGCGGCGCGGCTGAGGTTTTTCGGTACCCCGTCGGATATCCGGTGCGGCATCTTTGCCGGCAGACCGATTGGGCGCTTTGCCTTGGGTCGGTTGGGTTCCCGATTTCGGGGCTGTTGCGCTTTTTTTTCCGCCTGTAATTTTATCTGCGATGGAGCGGAGTATCCTGAGAAGGGGCATGAAAATCCTTGTGTAAGAACGCCAGAATCCGCGTGTCGCGGTGGCGCCGAGGTTGAAATACTTATAAAAGCCGAACGGGCACCTCGTTGACGAGATGCCCGTTGGGTGTGGATACCAGCGGCGTTTAACGCTTCGAGAACTGGAAGCGTGCGCGTGCTCCGGGCTGACCGGGCTTTTTGCGTTCCTTCATACGAGAATCTCGTGTGAGGCAACCTGCTGATTTGAGCGGCGCGCGGAGCGTCGCATCGGCGAGGCAGAGCGCGCGGGCTATGGCGTGGCGGATGGCGCCAGCCTGCCCAGACATGCCACCACCCTTCACGTAAACGCGGATGTCATATTTGCCATCGACGCCTGCGATCTTGAGGGGTTGAAACATGTAGGTGCGGAGCGATTCGCTCGGGATGTAGGATTCGGTCTCGCGGTGGTTAACTTGCGTTTTGCCCTCGCCGAGGGATAGCTGAGCGCGTGCGACTGAAGTCTTGCGTCGTCCGGTTGCGGCTGAAATGACGTCGATCATCGTATGTCCTTGATTTTGCTGTAGAATGGATTAAAAAGCGGCAACGGGGCTTTGCGCCTCGTGGGGATGTGCTGGGCCTGCGTAGACCTTGAGGCGGCGCATCATTCCACGGGCAAGTTTGTTGCCGGGGAGCATGCCTTCGACTGCCTTCTTAATGATCCAATCCGGGTGCTTGACGCGCATCTGTTCTACGGTTGTTTCGTAGAGACCGCTGCGCCAGCCAGTGTAGTGCTGGTAGATCTTGTCTTGTTCTTTGGTGCCGGAGAGTTTGATTTTCTCGGCGTTCGTCACGACGACGAAAGCTCCGGTGTCAATCCATGGCGTAAAAGTCGGCAGATCTTTGCCGCGGAGTGCGTTGGAGATCAGGACTGCAAGGCGGCCGAGTGTTTTGCCGTCGGCATCAACCACAAGCCATCTACGGTTGTCGCCTGGATCTTTGGGTACGAATGTTTTCATTGCTTCTGAGTTTCTTTCTTACTGCGAAATGGGCTGTTGCAGGGTGGACTATCTCTGGGAGGGAATCCTTCGACTTCGCCTCTGCAAGGCTCCTTGGTGCTTTTGGGGACTGTATCGCCCTGGTTTCCGCAGGAGTAACCGGATTCGGGGCAAATAAAGCTTGTATTATGTGATATTTGAG
>CAZUAY010000068.1:0-15143 GCA_964618405.1 uncultured Lentisphaerales bacterium | reverse complement strand
CAAGCTCTCACAAGCATCCATGGACCGTCTTCTGCACGCAGTCTTTGCTGGCAACCCGCAGCTTCTGTTCATAGCAGAATACTTCCAGAAGAAGCAAATGGACGACATGAGGGCGGCCTTGAACAAGCTCAAAAGCCCTGTGTCAGTTAGGCAAAGCGCGGAGAATCCGAACTAAACAATGCATCGTACAAAGTAACCGCGCATGCGCGGTCACCTTGCCGATGATTGCAATCGTTCAAATAGTAAAGTCCTCACAATCGTAATCGTAATCTCCCACCATTTCACCATCCAATCTCTTCTTCTCTGTGGCCTCGTAGTCTGTGTGGCTCTGTGTGAAAAAGCCGCACCGCGCTGGGTTGTAATAGACTTCACGTGGTAGGGCGAAGCATCGCACCAACGGCTGCCGCCTGCATGACCGAGGGTCGCGGGGACGGCAGGTGCCGGACGGCAATCGTGTGAGTGTTATGACAGTATTTTTCATTCCAAATGGCCCCAGTAAATAAAACATGTTAAATTTTGTATCCAACTTCGGCTCCAACTCTGAACTCGCCTCTAGAGACTGCATGGTGTATAATTCGATGCATTGATGTTCCTGAGATTCTCCGCCTATCTCGCAACTCTGCTTCCAAACCAGGAGAATGTCCAAGGTACGTATTTCACCTAGAGTCCTATGAAGTCATAGCCATTTCCATCGCCTACAAGGCAATAGCCGAAGTTCATTCAATGCACAATCACTTGGCGAACAAGACTTCAAACAAAAAATAACGCTTGTTAACTAAAAAACACCAAATAACATGGGGAAACCGTTAAAGACACTGATTGCTACCTATCGGCATGAATGCAAAGCATGGATAACCAAAAACATGCTCTACAATTATCCCGTAATTGAAAACGATGGACAGACGCCATTTGACCCTGCAGAAATTTCCCGTTTAATTTTACATAACAGAAACGCGAAGGATCTGCATTTCCACGCATCTTTTTCGCATATTTCCAGCGTGAGCGACCTAGCACGTCTTCAGTATCCCATTAGTGCCAAGCCGCATAGCAAAAAGTACATAATATTCACCCTTGTTTCCGCAGACGAAAAAAACTCCACACAAACCAAAAACCAAAAAACGGACTTTTACAACAAAGAAGTTGTTATTAGATTAAGCGATTTTGTTGAGAGCAATAACGATAAAGCTCTATTAAGCCATTGGCTACACAACAAGGGAACCTCATTCGCCAAGAACTACGAAAGCGAAGCGAAAGGACTTCTCCCAAAAGACCTTCTAGAGCTTCTTGCTAAAACCGAAACCGTCTGCGAATTCGGCGCACAGCAAACCTTCTTCCCCGAACTCTTTGATATTCCATTCCCTCCTCCCAAAAACCCAAAATTCACATTCATCGACCTTTTCGCTGGCATCGGGGGATTTCGACTGGCGATGCAGAAAGAAGGTGGCAAATGTGTCTTCTCGTCCGAATGGGATGAAAACGCCCAAAAAACTTATTTTGCAAACTTCGGTGAGTTGCCTTTCGGGGATATCACCAAAGATGAAATAAAAAAAATCATACCAGACAAATTCGACGTGCTGTGCGCTGGCTTTCCGTGTCAGCCGTTCTCGCTCGCTGGAGTTTCAGCAAGAAACTCAGTTAATCGTGAACATGGTTTTGCCGACAAAACACAAGGGACGCTATTCTTTGACATCATGCAGATAATCCACGATAAACAACCACGCATCGTGTTTTTAGAAAATGTCAGGAATCTCGTAAACCATGATAAGAAAAAAACTTTTGCAGTCATCAAAGATGCATTAGAGTCAGAAGGATACTCATTCAACTTTAGATTAATTGATGCATCCCCACTCGTCCCACAAAAACGCGTCCGGTGTTATATGGTCTGCGTTAAAAATAATGATCCTTTTGAATTTCCCACCGTCTCAGGGGACCCAATCCCGCTGTCTGCAATACTCGAGAAAAACGTCGATCCTTCATACACAATTTCTGACGGACTGTGGGCAGGTCACCAAAAACGGACAGAAAGAAATCTCAACCGAGGCACTGGCTTTACTGCTTTTGTTGCAGACATCGACAAGCCCGCACACACGTTAGTCGCTCGTTACTACAAAGATGGGAAAGAGTGTCTCGTCCCTCAAAAGGGTAAAAACCCACGAATGCTGACACCTCGAGAATGTGCACGTCTGCAGGGGTTTCCTGAGAACTTCATACTTCCACTCGCTCGTTCAATCGCCTACAAACAAATGGGTAATTCCGTTGCAGTCCCTGTGTTGAATTACATTGCATCGTCAATTTCGAAACAACTTCTTTAACCGTAACCAAGGAAGCACAAAATGCAATTTGGAATAGTACAGAAAGAAAGATTTAGTGCAACAGATGGCTCTTATTCGATCGTCACAGCAAGAGAAGTCTACGACTCTCAAATCACTGCCACCGATGCGGAAGCAAAACTATTGAAATCTTTTTTTTCTTCAAGAGGAGAGAACATCTTTGTCGGCAACGTAAAGTCAAGTCAGGGCGCAGCCACAAAAGAATTCAAGCTTTTTCCAACTGGTGAATCTGTGTTCCTTAATCTTGTGTATCCAAAACCTGAAAAAAGTGAATTGCGTCTATACTTATCTTCTAGAGCAGGATTTAAACCAGAAAAGGGTTGTGTCTGGTTCATGTTTGTTGACACAAACAACAATCTCTGGATTGGATCACTGAAAGAGATTGAGTGGCGGAACGAAAACGCACTTTATCGCGAAGAAGAAATGTCCGTATCTGTCGATGGAGAAGTTGATATAAATCGGAACGAAATACAACCGGCATTCACAACGGCGACTGCACAATACTGGAAGCGCAGTCGGCAGTTAGCCATCAAAAGAATGCAGCTAAGCAAATTCAAATGCGAATTTGATAATACCCACAGTCTATTTATAGCAAGGTCAACTGGCTGCCCATTTCTCGAATCACACCACGTGATTCCTATACGGTTTCAACCGAATTTTTCTCCTAAAAAGCTGGACGCATTAAACAACCTCTGTTGTCTCTGCCCAACATGCCATCGAGCTATTCATCATGCAGAAGAATCATATGCAAGAAAAATTCTAAGCACTCTTGCAGGACGCCGAGAAATAGAAAGTAAATTCGACATCGAAATTACGGACTTGTATCGACTTTACGCCGTCGAAGAAATTACGCGTTAACATAAGGTTTTTATCAACACCTCAAAAGGATTGTAATGACGTTCAAAGATTTTATTCAAACTGCCGATGAGACCCACAACTTTGCGGTGACTTCTTCTGAATGGGTTTCTTTCATTAATAAAAACGGCAAGAAATTCGTTTGCCCGCTTGATGAACTTGAGCAGTGCCTTCAATCGCTCTGGATCCATGGGAATGTCGTCAAGAATACCCTCGAAAATAATTGGGAGTACAACGAGACAAAATTCAGAGCCGCATTCGAAAAAGCGTTTGAAAAAGATACCAACAATTCTGTTGTCAGTAATTCAGGAAGCCAGACGCAAAGTACCGTAAAGTGCCTGCAACTCTACGCATACTATTTGCTAGGGAAAAAGCCGATAGAAGGGCAAATAGAGGCTGATATTCTTTCGGAATCGAGCCTTGACGCTCTATTCTATGTTAATAATATTGGTAGCGATTTCACAGCCTGGCTCGGCGACATTAAGGATCTCACGAGTCCCTTAATTAGTGCATACACAAAGGCCCTCGGAGAGACTCTATCAAAAGCTGCAAAAAAAAATCTTTTCCGGATCTCATCGCAAGAATTATTTCAAAAGCTCCAGAATATTATTTTTGAGGATCAGAAATTTATAAGTGATAACACTAAAAATATTGAAACTTTTCAAAATGCCTGTAGGTGCTACGTAGAATTTCTCACTAGAGAATCAAAAATTGATCCGTTAAAACTAACCTCCGCCTGCGAAGCTCCAGGGCTAAAGTTTCCAGATTCAGTGATGACACGCTTTGTCGCCGCATTGCTGGCGAAGCCGTTCGTGATTTTGACAGGACTGTCGGGATCAGGCAAGACAAAGCTCGCACAGGCGTTTGTCCGATGGATATCAAAGCCTATTTCTCAGAAGGGCACTTCGTTTAAAGTTGGTGATGAGATTAAAGTCTCAAGATCAACATATAAAGTTCTCGATGTTGACCGATTGGGTTTGAAAATAAACCAGGGAGGACAAGATAGCATCACATTTCTTCCGTTTGATCTAATTGATTCGTGGTGCGAGGTCATAGTCGAAAAAGGCTTTACCGACTCAACGCCCTCGCAGACGATCCAGCAGGCAGTACTTGAAAAAGGCATACCTTATAGTTCAACACTGAATTCATTCCACTCCCCGCTGATAGCGTTAGCTTTCCGAAGCTCTCGAATGCGACTTCGGAAACTGTGGCACAGTACCAGCTTGTTCCAGTTGGTGCGGATTGGACAAATAACGAACATCTGCTGGGCTATGCGAATGCACTGAATGATGGCGAATACGTAATGCCGGATACCGGCGTTTTACAGTTGCTCCTCGATGCGGAGAAAAATGAGAAGAAGCCATTTTTCCTGATTCTCGATGAAATGAATTTGTCGCATGTGGAACGATACTTTGCTGACTTTCTTTCGGCGATGGAATCAGGTGAAAAGATCCATTTGTATAAAGGAGCAACACGCCAAGCAAATGGTCAGGATATTCCGAAAACGATTGAGATCCCTAAAAATCTGTTTGTGATCGGGACGGTGAATGTCGATGAAACGACGTATATGTTTTCCCCGAAGGTGCTCGACCGGGCTCAAGTGATTGAGTTTCGGGTTGACGAGAAGGAGATGAATGGTTTTCTTGATGCTAACCCGGATCAGAAAATTGATTTAAAGGATCTCGACGGTAAGGGAGCAGATATGGCGAAGTCGTTTTTAGATCAAGCAATGGGCAGTTGCTCTGTGCAATCTGAGGCCGCTGAAATCCTGAAAAGATTCTTCAAACCTCTTTCTGAGATCGGCGCTGAGTTTGGTTACCGAACGGCTAAGGATTTTATGACGTTCGTGGGACATTACATGAAACTCGCCCCAGAGCCAAAACTGGACGATGCAATTGATTTTGCCATCATGCAGAAACTGCTTCCGAAACTCCATGGCTCTACAACGCGGCTAAGCCCTGTTCTCGAAGAATTGCTCAAACTCTGCGACGATAAAGATACTGACTCGAAGGATCAAACTTCCGAATCCAAGGGCAGGTATCTTGTGTCGACGGCAAAGCTGAAGCGCATGCAGAAACAGTTGCAGGATAATGGGTACGCTAGTTTTGCTAAAGCGTAGACCTTGTTTCCCCGATTAGAGGGCGCAGCCCATAAACGTTAATGAAGAGGATTGAGGATCATCTGCGATGAGCGATGGTAAACAAACAATTCAGATCCCGGTAGGTGACAAGGCAACGATTACGTTGGCTTGTATTGGCACCGATATGTTGCCGGCACAACTGTCTGGGTTCAATCGTAAAGCTAACGTTCAGTTACTCGAAAATCGTCGGTATGAATACTCCATCGAGAACTGTGAGTTGGAAGTCATTCCCGGCATTGTGATGCCATCGAAACTTTCGAATGGTAAAACCGGATATTTAACAACGCGAAATTATGTGGGCCATCTTCAGCTGAAGGTGAAGACTCTCAGTGGCCACGTTGAGCCAGTTTCGCTTGAGGTACAGTCGTCTCTTGTTGATTACCAGAAAGATTTTAAGCAGATGGTCAGTGATTTGGTTGAAGCGGTTGCTGATATCCAAATGCAAATTAATGCACCGTCGAGCGGATGGGTGAAACCGAACCAGGAGGCGTCGAAGACGCGTCAGCAGCGTCTTTTTTATTTGCTAGGTCTGATTCGTGGTGAACGGTTCCGAAATGCCGTTCAGCGCGTTGTGGATTATCCAAATCACGTTTGGGAGGATTACCGGGAATCAGGCGATATTCGGCGACCGTGTCGCATCGGGGCTTCGCAGGTTCGTTCTCTGGCGGCGGCAGGCAATCGGATTCCTGTGTCGTCGACATCACGCCTCTATTCGACGTTGACGAGTCTGCCTCGGCGTATTGAGTTTTCGAACAAGCGAAAATCAGTTGATACGCCGGAAAATCGGTTTGTAAAATTCGCCCTCAATTTTTTCCGTCATGAGCTTCATGCTTTCCGGCGTGAACTTGGGGATTCAGCCTCTTCCACGTTGATGGTTGATCTTGAAGCGATGGAGCGGACTCTTGATGGGTGGCTTAGCAAATCATTTTTCCGTGATGTCGGACAGTTGTCGTCATCGTGTTTCTCAAGCCCTGTTCTTCAGCGGCGTGAAGGCTACCGGGAAATCCTGTTACGGTGGATTCAGTATAAGCTTGGATGTTGTCTCGACTGGGAAGGTTCTGGGGATGTGTACCATGCGGGGCAACGTGATATTGCTTCGTTGTATGAATACTGGTGTTTCTTTAAGCTCCTAAACGTTATGCGTAGGAAGTTCGGTATTCAAATTCAGAATACTGGGGTGATTGAATTGTGCGATGCGAAAGAAGGGCAGCTACCAATGAGGCTTTGTTTGAAGGCCGGCAAGACATTTGAGTGTGCAGGCACTTATGAGCATGATGACGTAAGGCGAAAACTGCATGTGAAGTTTTCGTATAACCGAACGTTTGCGAATGAGCGTGATAATACAGGGGCCGATCAATTGTCGTGGACCCTTCAGTTGCGTCCAGATTACACGTTCAGTTTTTGGCCGCATACTCTTACAGAGGATGAGGCTACAAAGCACGATTTGATTACGCACGTACATTTTGATGCAAAGTATAAGGCTCGTGAGATTTTAGAGGCGATCAAGGGTGATGAGGAGTCGCGTAAGGATGATGAATCGGAACAGGAGTATAAAAGCCGTCTCGACGCGAAACGCATCGATTTAATTAAGATGCATTGTTACCGCGATGCGATTCACCGAACGGGGGGTGCATATGTGCTGTATCCGGGAGAGGGTCACGAAGGAACAACATATCGCGGGTTTCACGAAATTATCCCAGGGTTGGGTGCATTCCCTCTTCGTCCGAATGCCGGCGATGAAGGCGAAATTGGACGGTTCCTTGATGAAGTTCTCGGTGTGCTGTGCGATCGGCTTTCGCAATGGGAAAACTACACCTACCAAAAGCACAAGACATTCCGCGCCGAAATCAAAGATCGTGGACCGGATCAATACGATAGCCTGAACGAACTGGATCTCGATGCCAAACGTATCAACATTGCCGAAAGCAGACTCTCCACCGACTTTCTCTACAAATCAGTACTCTACGGCACGACGCATGGCAAGCAACAGATAAAATGGATTGAAAAACACGGTCTCTACAATATTCCCGTAGGTGAAATCACTAAACGCAGAATGACAGAGATTGATGCAAAACGCATGAAACGGCTTGTCCTCGTTCCCCCGCCCCGACCCTCCGATGATGTAGTGACGACCGTCTACCAAGTAGAAAAATTTTTGGGCGTGGTATCTGCAGACGAATTAAAAAGAAAATACGACTATCACCAAACATCTAAAAACGACCAGTACTGGCTCTGGAAAATCGCGCTCGATCCCGAGACTCTGCCACAGTGATCTCGCCACAAGCCGGGATGAGGTTTTGAGCTACTTGATTGAGAATTGATAGCCTTACGACACAGAAATATAACGGAAAAAAGTAACGGGATACTAAACCATGCGAACAAACTATGTCTTAATCGACTACGAGAATGTGCAACCGGAAAATCGTTTTCAAGTCATATCAACAGCCTGTTTCCCAACGCGATTACAGATGAAGAAACCGCTAAACTCATTCGAGCCCTCAACAACACCGAGATCATTGCAATCGACGGCAATAAAGTAATCTATTCGAATAGGTGATCTGGGTCACAGGGCGGCATGCATTCTCTTCAGAATGAGGGAAGGGAGCGGTTATCCCAGGATAATGCTAAGCAGATCGCTGGCGAGTTTCCAGAACTCACTAAAAGACCTTAATTACGGAAATATAGTCGCAGATAGTACTCCCTTCTTCAGCATCACCGATCTACCCTCGTGCCTGGGGACGCGCCAGAAGGGCTGCGATGGGCAAGAAGCTGGGCCTCTGGCAAGTTACGCTGCAACATCAGCGCGCATAGCCTACGTTCAAGCTTGCGGTACTTCTTTCCGTTTTCAATCAACTGCTTGACGCGATCAAAACACGCTTCCTTAATCCTAACCTTTTTCTGTTTCCCGGTATCCGCGTCAGTGTACGTGAAGATCGGCTGGGATTTGCTCAGAGGCACCCCGTTTACTCGAAAGCGGCGTCGCGCGGAATACCGCTTGCCGCCGCACTCCAAAATCGGCCATCTTGGCGTGCGGTGACAACCGAAGGGCGGCACCGCTTTTCGCATGTCTGTCGGCGGCGTATGTCTTCGGCTTGCAAACCCATCGCCTATGCGAGTCAACGAAACGGGGATGCGCCCAACGCGCTGCAACTCTCAACTCACTACTTGTCTGCCATTGTGGTAGTGTGTATACTTTGCCACGTGATGCAAGTGGGCATTACAGCGGTGCGATTGTGGATTGATATGATTGATTGGCTACTCGACTGGTTTCGAAATATTTCGGCGGCGCAGATTGCTGGTGCAGTAGGCGCGGTGCATATTTTGCTTTTCTGTGGTGTTGCTGTGCATTGCCTAATTCATCGTCGTGACTCTCGGTCTACGATTATCTGGCTTTTCAGTGTTTGGTCTTTTCCAATAGTTGGAGCGCTGGGCTATGCAGCTTTTGGAATTTCACGTGTGCCGCACAAGGCTTGGCGCCAAAAGAGGACGGATCGGCATTTGGGCGAAGCACGACAGAAGAGCGAACGCGAGTCGCATCCTTTGGCGTATTGGAGGAGCCTACGTGCGGCTGCGGCGTGTCGTCCTCCCGAGAGTGCGGCAAGGTTTGATTCGATCCTTGATCGGATTACGCCTAATCACACACTCCTTTCAGGCAATCGAATTACGTTCCTTGAGGATGGCACCGAAGCGTTTCCCGCTATGTTGGAGGCGATCCAGTCGGCTGAGCATCACATTCACCTGATGTCGTACATCATCGGACGGGACAGCGTCGGGCGTCTGATTCTTGATGCCTGTGCAGCGCGTGCCCGTGAGGGGGTTAAGGTTCGGGTGATGTATGATGCCTTCGGCTCGACGTGGGCACGATGGAGTTTTTTCTTCCTGCGATATCGCGGCATCCCGAACTTGCGCGTCGTGAAATTTTCGCAGGTGAATTTTTTAAAGCAACAGTTTCAGGTTAACTTGCGTAACCACCGCAAGAGCCTTGTTGTCGATGGGCGCGTTGCGTTTACTGGGGGCGTCAATCTACATGATGGCCATGTCGGAAAAACGACGGACCCTGCCATTCGAGATTATCATTTTGAGATTTTGGGACCCTTGGTGAACGAAATTCAATATACGTTTATGCGCGATTGGTATGCCATGACGGATGAGAGTCCTGACGAGTTGCTGAGTGAAGCCTATTTTGGCAAACAGGACTCTGCCGGTACCGTTGCCGCACGCTTGGTTAACTGCGGCCCCACCTCGTTGGAGAACTCTGTGGAGGAGGTTTTCTTCAATGCCATTGTAGAAGCCCGACATGAAATCACGGTGGTCACTCCGTATCTCGTGCTGACCGAACCCTTGCTCTATGCACTCCGAATGACGGCCATGCGCGGCGTACTCATTCGCCTCGTCGTTCCGGCAAACAACAACCACAAATCTGTCTATTATGCCTCACGCTCTCAATATCTTGAGTTGCTTGAGGCTGGGGTGAGAATTTTCGAGCGCCGTGGGCCGCTTTTGCATGCGAAGGCGATGATGGTCGACGGCTTGATCTCGATCTTCGGATCGGCGAATATGGATGTACGGAGCTTGAGACTTAATTATGAAACGGTCGTGGTCAGTTACGACGCTGATCTCGCCGGGCGTCTGATGGGCGAAATGCTGTTAGAGATTTCGGAGAGCAACGAAATCCATTTGAGGGCATGGCTTAAACGTAGCCGCCTTGATCGACTGCTTGAAAACGCTTGGTCGTTAGCAACGCCGATTTTGTGAGCTAAATGTGTTTGCCCTTGGGACCTGATCTGCGTTAAAATGGATGGCGAAGGAGTTTTTATCGTTGAGTTCGTTTGATTTAGTTTCAGAATATCGTCCAGCAGGCGATCAGCCACAGGCAATCGAACAGATTGTCGCGGGGTTCCGTGGTGGCATGAAATCGCAGGTGCTGGAGGGCGTGACGGGTTCAGGTAAAACCTTCACCATGGCGAATGTGATCAAGAGCCTCGGAAAGCCTACGCTCGTGATCTCCCATAATAAGACGCTTGCCGCTCAACTTTTCGGCGAACTCAAAGCATTCTTCCCAGACAATGCTGTTGAATATTTTGTCAGCTACTACGATTACTATCAGCCGGAGGCGTACATTCCGCAGACGGATACCTACATCGCCAAGGATTCGGCGATCAACGATGAAATCGAGCGCTTTCGGCTCTCTGCCACCAACTCGCTGCTTTGTCGTGATGATGTGATCGTGGTGGCGTCGGTCTCCTGCATCTATGGCTTGGGGTCGTCAGAAGATTATACGGCCATGACGTTGAACGTGGAAAAGGGGCAGGAGCTCGACCGTGACGAGATGTTGGCTCGTCTTGTTGCGATTCAATATCAGCGCAACGACTTCGAGCCCCAGCCGGGGGTTTTTCGCGTTCGAGGTGACACGGTTGATGTTTTTCCTTCCTACAACAATAAGGTCGGCGTGCGCATTGAACTGTTCGGCGACGAGGTGGAGGGGCTTTCGGAATTTGATCCTGTGAGTGGCAGAACTTTGCGCCGTTTGGAGAAGACAATTATTTCGCCTGCGAAGCACTTTGTCATGCCGCACGATAGGATGCTGGATGCTATCGATGCAATCATGGCGGAGATGGTTGAGCGTGTGGCGTGGTTCGAGGCGAATGGAAAGCTGATTGAGGCGCAGCGGATTCAGCAACGTACGCTTTACGACATGGAAATGTTTCGTGAGATCGGCTTCTGCACGGGCGTGGAAAATTATTCGCGGCACCTTGCGGGGCGAGCACCCGGCTCGCCGGGCGAGTGCCTCATCGATTATTTTCGAAAACCGTTTCTGACGATTATCGATGAGTCGCACGTGACGATGCCGCAGATTCGCGGGATGTACAACGGCGATCAGGCGCGCAAGACAATGCTCGTGGATTACGGTTTCCGACTGCCCTCGGCCAAGGACAATCGTCCGCTGAACTTTGAAGAGTTCAACAGCAAGGTCGAGCAAACGCTGTATGTTTCCGCAACGCCTGCGGTTTATGAACTCGGCATTGCTGAGCAGAAGGTCATTCAAGTGATCCGCCCGACTGGGCTTCTCGATCCACCGGTCGAGGTGCGGCCATTGAAGGGACAGATCGACGATCTCATGGAAGAGGTACGCAGTTGTTCGGAGAAGGGAGATCGCGTTTTGGCGACGACGCTGACGAAGCGCACGGCCGAAGATTTGTCGCAGTACCTGCGCGATTTCGGGCTACGCGTGGAGTACTTGCATTCGGACATCGATACCTTGGAGCGCATTGCGATTCTGTCGCGACTTCGCAAGGGTGAGTTTGATGCACTGATCGGCATCAACTTGCTTCGTGAAGGTCTTGATTTGCCAGAGGTAGCACTGGTCGCGGTGCTGGATGCGGATAAGGAAGGATTTTTGCGCAGTGCGACAGCGCTGATCCAAACGGCAGGGCGAACGGCGCGGCATGAACTGGGGCGCGTGATTCTCTACGCAGACAAGATGACGGATTCGATGCAGAAGATGATCGACATCACAGAGAGACGCCGCACGATTCAGATTGCTTACAATACGGAGCACGACATTACCCCGCGCAGCGTCAACAGGATGCTCAGCGAGGATGAGGCCGTGAAAAGTATTGCTGGGGAAATTGAGGCGCACATTGTTGCTGAAAAAGGAGCGGATTATGACGTTGCGGCGGCCATTCGTGACATTCAACGTGAAATGCTGGAGGCCGCTGATGCGCTTGAGTTTGAACGTGCCGCCGCTCTGCGAGATGAGTTGCGCGAACTGCAAACTTCTTGCAAAAATGACGCAAATAAGCCAATATTCCCCAAGACCAAGCGGAGAGAAAGAAAATGAGACACGAGATCACAACCTACGGCAATCCTGTTTTAAGAAAAAAAGCCACGAAAGTTAAGAGCGTTACGACGGCGATTAAAGCGCTTGCCGCATCGTTGCTCGAAACCATGTATGCCGACGAAGGACTCGGGCTCGCGGCGGAACAGATCGGCAGTACAGAAGCGGTTTGCGTTGTCGATGTGCCGGCAGATTTTCAAGGCGAAGAATTTGTTAGTCTCAACGAAGGCATTATGATGCCGATGGTGCTCATCAATCCTGTGATTAGTGAGCCCGAGGGGACGCTTCGGCGCAAAGAGGGATGTTTGAGTTTCCCCGATATGTATATGGAAGTGACGCGTCCTCGGTCTTGCACCGTTTCTTACATGGGCCTTGATGGTAAGCATTATGAAGCGCGTGTTCACGGACTTCTCGCCCGCGCGGTGATGCATGAGACAGATCATTTAAACGGGATCTTGTTCATCGATAAATTCTCGCCCGCCCAGAAGCTGGTTTGCGCTGCGAAGTTGCGAAGAATTAAAGCGGAGACCATGAGAGAGAGGGAGTAGGGAGAAGAGAGAGGGAGTAGGGAGTAGGGAGTAGTTTCCGCTGGGGGCACCCCAGACCCCGACGAGAGAGGGAGTAGGGAGAAGAGAGTAGGGAGTAGTTTCCGCTGGGGGCACCCCAGACCCCGATGAGAGAGGGAGTAGGGCGTAAGGCGTAGGGCGTAAGGCGTAGGGCGTAAGGCGTAGGGCGTAAGGCGTAGGGCGTAGATGTGGCTGGGGACACCCCAGACCCCGCTGAGAGAGGGAGTAAAGAAATGCAAAAGGAGCAGACGTCACGTTATAAGAGTAAGCAGTTTGCTATCCGGATCGTTAAGCTTTATAATCATCTTTGTGCAAACAAGAAAGAGTATGTTTTGTCAAAGCAACTCCTGCGAAGTGGCACGAGCATCGGAGCCAATCTGGCCGAGGCAGAGTGCGCCATGAGTAAAAAGGATTTTATTGCCAAGTTTTATATTGCCCACAAAGAATGTGCGGAAACCTTATATTGGCTCGAACTGCTTCACGAGACAGATTATCTTTCTAAAAGCGAATCTGAAAGCATTATTAGCGATTGCATTGAACTTCGAAAAATGCTGACTGCGGCAACCAAGACTCTCGAAGAAAAATAATGAAATCGTACCCTCGAGAGAGTAGTCTAGAAGTGGTAACTTTAAATAAAAACGGGGTATGGGGTGTCCCCATCGGAAACTACGCCCTGCGCACTACGCACTACTCACTCAAAAAAGCTCAACTCACTACTCACTGCGCACTACTCACTCAAAAAACCTACGCCCTTATCAACTCTTCTCAGTCCCCACTATGACAACATCGCCATCAGCGTCTTCCGTCAAAACGAGTCTCCTCGCAAAGGGCATAATCCTGCCCGATCCCGATTCGGTCTTCATCAGCCCAGAGGTCGATCCAGCGCGCATTCATTCAGGAGCGACGATTCATCCGGGCTGTCGGATCTCGGGTGCCGATACGTCGATTGGACCGAATTGCGAGATCGGTGCCGAATCACCTGTCACGCTTCGCAACTGTCAGTTGGGCAAAGGAGTCGTGATCGGCGGGGGATTTCTCGATGGTACAACGATGCTCGACGAAGCGTCGGCAGGCGATGGATTTCATTCGAGACCGGGAACGTTGATGGAAGAATTCAGTAGCGTGGCGCACACGAACGGTCTGAAGCAGACGATTTTAATGCCGTATGTGACGCTGGGCAGTTTGATCAATTTTTGTGATGTTTTGATGGCGGGTGGAACGGGATCACATAATCATTCGGAAGTAGGATCGTCCTACGTCCACTTCAATTTCACGCCGCATCAAGATAAGGCGACGGCGTCGCTAGTCGGCGATGTACCGCATGGCGTGATGCTCGATAAATCTCCGGTTTTCCTCGGAGGACAAGGTGGAATGGTGGGTCCGTGTAGGATTGCCTTCGGGACCGTTGTTGCGGCAGGGTCAGTACTCCGCCGCAGTGTCCTAGAGGAGAATCTGCTCATAACCGGTGCTTCTGATTCATCGGGCACGCGTGCACGGCCTTACAACCCGAAGATGTACGGCAAAGTCGATGGTGTGGTTGAGAACTGTCTCATTTATCTCGGAAACCTTTTAGCACTGAAGGCTTGGTATGCGCATGTTCGAGCACCGATCATGGAGAAGACGCCATGGGGTGCGGCCTGCCTTAAGGGAGCTCAGAAGTGCATGGCCGTAATTTGGAAAGAGCGTCTCACGCGGCTTGATCAGCTTTCGGAGAAACTCAAAGTGTCGATTGACTCTGCTGGGGACAAAGCGTCGAGCCTTGTCTTTGTGGCGCAACACAAGTTCGTGGCAGAGTGGCCGCAGATGAAGCAGCAGTTCCAGGCGCTTTACGCAAAGGAGCTGAGCCCTGAAGGGCGAGCGGCAAAGGCGGCAGCGGCAGTGGCGGCGCAGGACGACTATATCGCGGCCGTGAAGCAGTTGGGGGCGGCGGATAAGGTGGTGTTGACCGCGTGGCTTGAGGGGATTGTTGGTTTAGGGAATAGGGCGTAGTTTTCTTAAGTGAGTAGTGAGTAGTTAGCAGGGAGTAGTTTCCGCAGGGGCTCTGCCCCAGACCCCGTTTATTACTGACTTGGGTAGCACGTGGCAAAACTAGCGGCTAGCTGCTTGGCACTAGAATTGGCTAGAACCTAGGGCCTGAAACCTAACACCTTCCCTGCGGACTTTGCGTAAACTTAGCGATCTTTACGTTTAAGCCTTTAAATAAAAGAAATTTAACGCGAAGTACGCAAAGGGTCCACAAAGAGCGCAAAGCTTTTCATGAAGTTTCACCTGTCTGCCGTACCCGCACAGGCAGATGTGTTTCATGGTTTAAAATCCACGCGGAATGGCAGCCCAGCTTCGTGTCCATAACGTCGAGTTCCGCTAAGCAGTGGTTGTAACGAACGGAGCACGGGTTTTCCAACCCGTGTACGAAA
>CAZUAY010000067.1:0-15222 GCA_964618405.1 uncultured Lentisphaerales bacterium | reverse complement strand
GGCTACAGGCTCGCCCACTCGCAACTCACAACTCGCAACTCACTACTCGCGACTGACCGACTGACCGACTGACCGATTACCAATGGAAATTTCGCGGTTGTTGACTACAATCGTTAAAAAGTGTATTATTGTGGGCTGTTTTTCGATTTGAAATGGTGGTCGACATGACTTTCAAGGAGTATCTTAGGATGAAGAAGCAAAAGGCAGACAAGAAAGTAGCAGATGACGAGGCTGAGAAGCGCGTTGAGGACGGCGCTGAAGCTGGCGTTGATTTGAATGTCGGCGCTGACGGAGATGAGACTGTGTTTATTGAAGAGGAGCAGAAGCCCTCGGAAGAGCAAGTTTTGCGCGATAAATTGCTGAGGCTTCATGCTGATTTCGATAACTACCGTAAGCGTGTGGCGCGGGACTATGTGGACATGGTGAAACAATCGAATGCAGATTTGATTGAATCGCTTTTGCCCGTTCTTGATCATATCGGCCATGCCGAAGTGATGATGGAGAAGAATGCTAGTGGGGATGCCGCGCCCTATCTTGAAGGGTTCAGAATGGTCAAAAGCGAACTTCTTAAGACCTTGAGCGGCTATGGGCTTAAACCGATCGAGACCGTGGGAATTCCGTTCGATGCGAATGTTCACGAAGCGCTCTCGACGATGCCTTCGGATGTCGCTGCTCCTGATGAGGTGCTCTTCGAAGTTCGTGGTGGCTACATGCTCAACGGCCGCGTTTTACGTGCGGCGCAGGTTGTCGTGGCAACCGATGAAATCGATGAGGCTTCCGTGCCGGAAACTCCAGCTAGCCAAGCGGTATCGGAAGAGGCCGGAGAATAGGGCATGCCTGCAAAAAAAGATTATTACGAAGTGCTTGGCGTCGCCAAGACAGCAACAGCGGATGAGATCAAGAAGGCCTACCGCAAGATGGCCATGAAGTATCACCCCGACCGCAATGCAGGAAACAAAGAAGCCGAGGAGATGTTTAAGCAGGGCTCTGAAGCCTACGAAGTGCTGAGCGATGAAAACAAGCGTGCCGCTTATGATCGTTACGGCTTCGATGGAATGAAGTCGCAATTTGGTCCTGGTGGATTTGATTTTAATCGCGACTTCTCTCATGGCGACGACATCGATCTCTCCGACATCCTCGGCAATATTTTTGGAGGCAGCGGTGGCGGTGGTGGTGGCGGCGGCGGTGGAATTTTCGACAACATGTTCGGTGGCGGACGTCGCGCCACACGGTCGCCGGGTGGGCCCCAAGATGGGCAGGATCTTCGCTATGATATGGAGATCGATTTGGAAGATGCGCTCTTCGGTGCGGCCAAAGAAATTGCGCTTCCCCTGACGAAGGATTGTCACACCTGCAAGGGAACGGGTGCTGCGGACGGAACAAAGCGCGAAACATGCAAACAGTGCGGTGGCAACGGATCCATCGTGACCGGTGGCGGATTCTTCAGGATGCAACAGCCTTGTCCAGTTTGCAAGGGTCAGGGTACGATCGTTCGTACGCCTTGCAAATCCTGCAGTGGCAGTGGGCGAATCAAAGAGAAAACACAAATTCTGCTCCGCATCCCCAAAGGTGTTGATAACGAAACTCGCGTCCGTGTTGCTGGAAAAGGCGAAGGGGGTATGCGTGGTGGAACGAATGGAAATCTCTTCGTCGTTTTTCATATCCGCGAGCATCGCCTCTTTGAGCGCAATGGTGATGATCTTGTCTGCGATTTACCCGTGCAGCCCGATGTGGCAGCGTTGGGTGGCGAGGTTGATGTGCCGACCATTGATGGCTTTGCCAAACTCAAACTTTCTTCAGGAACTCCCAACGGCAAGCTCTTTAGGCTCCGTGGTAAGGGAAGTCCCCTGATGAACGGTCGCGGATTCGGCGATTTGATTGCGCGTGTTGTTATCGAAATCCCCACCCACTTAAACTCCAAGCAGAAGAAGGCCCTCGAGGAGTTCGCTGCCGCTTTCGAAGAGCGCTCCTATCCCGGAGCTAAGACATTCCGGAATCATGCTGAGGCATTCATCGCCAAACGCGATTTGCTAAAGGCTTCCGCTAAATAAGGGGCTGAGGTTTAGAAATAGATAGAATTTGCTCATGCATAATGCGCTTGTCTCTACAGCCGAAATCATGGCCGAGGCTCCGGTGAGGCTCGGAGCGGATGAGTCGCGCCAGATACGAAGCGTACTTCGTGTCACGACAGGCGGCGAGACCTGTCTGCTCGACGGCCACGGGCACAAGCGTCTGGCCATTGTGGTCGACGTTAGCAAGGCGGGTGTCGTTTGCGCCATGCATGGCAGCGTGGAGACTCTGCCACGACCGCAGCTCAACATCACACTCTTCCAGTGTGTGGCAAAGCCTGCTCGGATGGATTGGCTGATTGAGAAGGCTGTCGAGCTGGGCGTCTCAACGATCGTTCCGATTGTATCCTCGCGTTCCGTGGTGCGAATAGCCGCTGGCGAGAAGCAGGATCGTTGGCAACGTATTGCAGAATCCGCACTGCGCCAGTGCGGAGGAGGATGGCTTCCTAAGATCGAGTCCGCGGTGAAATGGGAGGGAGCAGTGGAGCGGATGCGACAGTTTGACGGATCGATTTTCATCGGGGCGCTCTCCGGCAGTACGCGACCTCTCGGCGATGTCCTGCTGGAAATGCGGACGGCTGGACATCAAGGAAACATCGGCTGGCTCATTGGTCCTGAGGGAGATTTCTCTCCAGAAGAATTGGCGTCTGCCCTTGCTGTTTCCTGTACAGTTCCTGTTTCGTTAGGATCGCAAGTCCTTCGCGTTGAGACGGCAGCGCTGTATGGCGTCTCCGCCACAATGGCCTTGCTCGGCTAGCAATGAGGAAACAAGTCCGCCACGCGGTGTTCCACAAAAAGCGAAAAGGGTGGGATTTAAGAATAGGCTTAAGTGTGGAGACAGGGTTCGTACGCGGCTCTCTTGTGGTAATCGGTCAGGCACAGGGGGCTGTGCCTGACCGATTTCAGTCGCTCGTCGCTAGTGGCATTATGTATTTGAAAAACCAAGGTCTAGCATGGTAGAATGAATGCATGAAAATTAGAGCGTATCAAGAAACAGATCGTCAGGCCTTGAAGGAGATTACCCTCATCTGCTTCGATGGCGTTTCAATAGACCAGAATGCTGAGGAGCGTCTTGGTTTGATTGCAGGGAAGGACTGGGCATGGCGGAAGGAACGCCAGATTGATGAGGATATCGCCGCGAATCCCGCCGGTATTTTCGTTGCGGAGATAGACGGAAAGCCTGTTGGCTACATCACGACACGGGTCGATGAAGCCACAAAGGTTGGCCGCATCCCAAACCTGGGTGTTTTGCCGGCTCACCGCAGCAGTGGTATCGGCAGGAAACTGATGGACAAAGCCTTTGCACATCTCACGAGCGAGGGCATGGAGTGCGTCCGCATCGAAACACTCGATCAGAATGCTGTGGGTCAGCGCTTCTATCCTTCCTGTGGTTTCAGTGAAGTCGCGAGACAGATTCATTACATCAAACGACTCAATGTTGTCTAACCAGGTCAGGGCTCAAAACAATGAAAAAAGAAGTCGATTGTGGGGAACTGGCCGCGATGTCCAGCAGTGAATTTAGCGCTCGTTATATTCCCAAGCGGATTCCCGGTCAGTCTGTTCGGGCTGCGGATTTTCTCAATGGACGGTCGCACTCCGAGGCAATAGAAGCTGGATTGGCCTCAAGGGCAACGACCGGTGTGCCATTCATTCTTATTCTGGACAAACAAAACTGGATTCTTGACAGGGCTATTCTCTTGCCATCGCATACGGAACTTGTCATTGACGGTTGCACGCTTAAACTCGGCGATGGGGTTTTTGACAACATCATCCGTGTTGCTGGCATACAGCCCAATCCTTCCGACCCCTACGGGTTCTGTCAAGTTCATCCCACGGAAAACATACGCATCACTGGACTTAATGAGGCCGTGATAGAGGGGGCGGAACAGCCATACGAGGGAAAGAACCCCAAGACTGGGGAGACAACCAAGTGGGTCGGGGATTTCTACGGCTGGCGCACCGTTGGCATCCTGTTGTCCTGTACAACGGGGTATGAGATATCTGGCTTTACGATGCGCAAGACACACTGTTGGGCAATTTCACAAGGACAGTGTTCCCACGGTTATCTGCATGACATCGTTTTCCAGACAGACGTAAAGAATGGTGACGGGATTGATTTTCGTAATGGATGCTCCTTCTCTTTTGTCGAAAACATTTCAGGGTCAACGAGTGATGATACGATTGCGTGTACCGCATTGAGCGGTGCGGGTCGCTATGCCCTGCCGACCTCAAAAGCTGTTTATCCTATGCAGCCCGAAGGTCGCTACTTTAAGGGCTATATTGCCGATATACATGATATTGTCATCCGAAACATTAGCACGGTCGGAAAACACCACGGTGTCATTTGCCTAGCCACATCACCCAGAGTTTACAATATTATAATTGATAATGTCGTAGAGGAATCGCCCTCGAATCGCGAAGCAGTTGTCAGAATCTATACGGGATATGGCGATGGCTATATAAAGGGCAACATCAGCAACATTTCCGTTTCTACGATTGTTTCCAAGGGAGCTCTGTATGCGGTGATGGTCAAAGCAGAGGTTAAGGATGTCACCTTTACCGGCATCACACAACTGAAGAAGGATGGAGAAACCCACTTCTTCGAGGGAGAATCTGATAATCTTACCCTACACGATTGAGGTCGAGGAGGATTATGCAGCTTGAAATAAGCCCGGCGGAACATTTGGACTATTTGGTGTCAAGCGTCCGGCTGATGCTGTGGTTTACCTGGCACTCGATAGACGAACATCCAGAAGAAACGTTCGTGGATACGATTCAAAAACGAGCGGATATTTGGCGGAGAACTTCTCTGAATCCAAGCTATCTTGCCACCACTGGAATTCAGGACAAGTTTGAGTCTCCAGAATGGCGAGGGCTACTTAGAATTCTGGAAGACCTCTCTATCCGAAATCGCCGGGAAGGTTCGGCGCAAGGCTTTGAAGATGAATCAATAGCCTTTCTCATGTCGTATCTATCTCCGAGAGTCGAACGCGATCTGAAGGATATCCGAAACAAGATAGAACTGGGATCTTTCCAATGCGGGAGTCTGAAATATAATAAGGAGCCCAACCCGAACTGCCCCCAGCGCATTGAGTTTCATATTGGCAATGCCTGTTATCCCGCGTCTCCTTTTGACGACCCTCTTCATTTTCCGCGTTGTTTTATGGATTTGATCAACCAGTGTGAAGATAAATTCAACGTGACCGAGATCGGAACAGGAACCTGGATGAATTCAGCGGCTCGTTGGATGAAGTTATTTCCGCAAGAATGGCAGGAAAATCTGGGTCCTCCAAGCTATGATGTTCGGGGACATTACGGTTTTTGGGGACAATTTATGACTGGACGCAAAACATTTAATCATAAAATGGGACGCCGGTTTCGAGAGACGGGGCGGATCCCGTTTCCTTCCCGATATTCATGGTGCACAATCGAGGCGATGAAAAACCATCTCCGTCTTCTCCTGGATTCAGGTGCAAAAGCATGAGTCGCCACACGCGTATTTTTCTATTGGTAGCGGTGCTTGCCTTGGTATCGGCCTTTTGGTAGAATGTCGCCCATGCAAGAGAAAACACTTATCATTATTCCGACATACGATGAAAGGGAGAACGTCGGTCCCATTTCATCCGCAGTTCATAAGCACGCTCCTCTGGCCAACATCCTTTTTGTCGACGACAATTCGCCGGATGGCACAGGGAATCTTTTGGACAAGATGGCTGCCGAGAATCCGCGAATCCATGTGCTACACCGCGCCGAGAAGTCTGGCCTAGGTCGCGCGTACATCGCAGGGTTCAAATGGGGGCTCGAGAACGGTTATGATTACATCTTCGAAATGGATGCCGATGGATCCCATGATCCTGTTGTCGTTCCAGTTTTCCTCGACGAGATTAAAAAATGCGATCTTGTACTCGGAACGCGCTATAAGGGCGGCATTCGCGTCATCAACTGGCCGCTCAATAGACTACTGATCAGTATGTTCGCGGGTAAGTTCGTCCGGTTCATCACGGGACTTCCCGTTTCGGATCCGACGGGTGGTTACAAGTGTTTTACGCGACGTGTGCTTGAGAGCATGGATTTGGACAAGATCGTCTCGAATGGCTATTCGTTTCAGATCGAGATGTCCTATCAAGCGTGGATGGCTGGCTGGCGTATCGGTGAAGTGCCGATCGTGTTTGAAGATCGCCGGGCGGGCTATTCGAAGCTGAGTAAGGCCATTGCGCGAGAAGCTTTTGGGATGGTGTTCCGTCTCACGTACCGAAACAAGTTCCGCAGACGGCCGCTGGGTAAAGCCGCTGAGCAATACGAGGCGGGGCGCAAGTAGCGGCTACGGTTACCCAGCATTAGCATATTGGACGAGGCGCAATGACAGATAAAGTTTTTGATGGTATGGACGATGTCGGTTCGACGATCGGCGGTTCGTTTTTCAGGAAAATTGACTGGTCTTCCTTTTGGACCGCCTTCGCGATCTCCTTCTTTGTGTATTTTCTCACAACAGCACCGTCGGTGACGTTGGAAGATGCAGGTGAGCTTGCGGTCGCAGGTGACCACTTGGGCGTACCGCATCCTCCCGGTTATCCGATCTGGACACTTTGTGCTTGGGTCTTTGCTCGCGTTTTTAGTTTTGTAACGTTTAGGGGGCAACCGAACCCAGCTTGGGCAATCGCTCTGTTATCTGGATTCTTCGGTGCATTGGCGACAGGCCTCACGGCGATGCTGGTAACGCGGACGAGTTCCGATATTTTGCATCTGCACAAGACGGTGCGAAAGCAGGAAGCACTGAAGGTCAGCGAATACAGGGAGCCTGGATTCTTTGAGCGCACGGATATCGTCGAAATCATTTGCTGGGTTGCCGGCGTGGCCTCAAGCCTTGTGTTCGCGTTTTCTCCCGTGATGTGGTCTCAGGCGACGATTGTCGAGGTCTATACGCTCAACGCGTTCTTCCTGATGTTGATCTTTGTTCTGACCTATCGGTGGATGTGCAAACCGACCGATAAGTTGCTGTGGATGACAGCTTTTGTTTTCGGGTTGGGTCTCACCAACTATCAGGTGCTGCTCCTCGCCATCATCCCACTTGTTATCGTAATCATGCTCCAAAACATCGAGTTATTCCGAGATTTCGTGCTTGTTGTCATACCCTTTGCCCTCACGGCATGGCTAATGAAGCTCGGCGCAATGAATTCACAACCTGGATTCCCCAAGCATCTTCTCGTTGGCAAGGAACTCGACATCACCTGCTCTGCCGTCTTGCCGAGCCATGTTTACATTGTGGCGCTTCTTTTGATGGCCGCGTTCGTCGCGGCGGCAGCTTTTGCTGGAATCGTCGCTGTGCGCAAGTCGAAACGCAAGCTGACGGAACAAGAAACTTTGAATTTCCAGATCGCCGCCTTTCTTACGGCTATCTTTGCCATCGCGCTCTTCCTGTTTTGTAGTTCCGTTCCCTCGGCTCCCATTCCCCAGAGTTTTCAGGGCGCACCTGAAAGCGCAGTTTTCCAATGGGGTATGACGACGAAAATGTTTGTGGTCGGCATGATCGCACTGTTCATCTTGTCCCTGTTTACGCCTGCCGGTCTTTGGTTTGCCATTGCCGTGGCGGGGATTGAAATTGCGGTCATCATTTTTATTAAGAAGGGGGCTTTGCTGGGTCTGACGCACCCACTCAGTGGCGCGTTTGCCTTCTATGTGGCACTCAATTTTGTGATTCTGGCATTGTCCTGGCTCCTGCTGCCGTTCGGGAAAACTGTCTCGCTCAGCGTGTTAGCTGCCGAACTGGGCGTGGCATTCTATGGGTATATGCCCATCTCCTCCGATACGAATCCTCCGATGAACTGGGGCTATCCGAGGACTTGGGAGGGTTTTAAGCACGCATTGCTACGTGGGCAGTATGAGAAAATCGCCCCAACGACGATGTTTTCACCACTTTTCGTCAAGCAATTAGGCGCCTATTTTGCTGACATGCGTATGCAGTTTACCCTCATCTTGGCCCCGTTCGGCTTTATTCCGTTCTCGGTCTGGAGTGCCAAGGTTGGAAAACGCCGGTTCAATGCCACCAAGGTAGCCGTGTTTCTTTCAGGATTTGTTGCCGCGCTTGTTGCGATTGATAAGCTCACCGGCGAGACGAAACTTGACGACCTTCGTTTGGACAAATGGTTAATCGCGCTTTTGCTGGGTCTAGCTTTCGTCGGAGCCCATGCCATCGTCGTGGGGCAGATTGTAGGATTGGGGAAAAAGGTTTTTAACGCTGACGAGACGAAATCGGTTCGCCTCGTCGCGGGTCTTTCCGGCGCAGGCGTCGCGCTGCTCGTCTCAGTAGTGGCATTGGGCTTTTGTAATGCTGCAGCCGAATTCGTCCTCGAGGGATTTGGGCACATGGAGCCGATGGGCGGAGCGGCTGACCCACTGCATAAGGCCTATCTTCTCAAGGATTATGCGTTCACAGGCTTTCTCTTCCTGATTTGGGCGTCCGGCGTCGGATTCCTTGCTTGGCTGATTGCAAGCCGTAGCAAGTGGTTTTCGCTTGAGCTCAAGGAGGTCGAGAAGCGCTGGCAGATCGCGACCATTGCGTGCTTCCTTGTGATGAGCTTGGGGTTGATTGCGCTGGCGAATCCGAAATATGATATCCAAGACAATTTTATTCAAAAGGTCAAGTTCATCGCCTCGCATGGAATTTTCGCGATTTGGATTGGCTACGGTCTTGCCTACGCCCTTGTGGCGTTTAGACGGTTCCGTCCTTTCTGCGCCCTGCTGATCGTAGCAGTATTATTGATGCCCTTGATCCCGATACACGAGAATTACCGGAACGACCGCCTTGTTGATACGATGGGCGGTGCCGAACAAAACGGACATGACTTCGGCTGGCAGTTCGGCAACTATCAGCTCCGTGGAGCGGATGCGATCACGGAAGAGCTGGAGGATGACGAAGAGCCACTTCCCAATCCCGAATTTCCACAGGCCATGACACCTAATGCCGTGTTCTACGGTGGAACCGATCCCGGGCGTTTCGTTCCGACCTACATGATTTATTCCGCTCAGGTGCGCCCAGACGTCTTTTTGATTACACAGAATGCGCTGGCCGACCCCACCTACATGGATACGATGCGCTTCCTCTACGCAGATCAGATCTGGATGCCCACATTGAATGACAATTCGGCAGCATTCCAGAAATATGTAGAAGAAGTTCAGTCCGGGGTGCGCCCGAACATCGGAGGCATAACGATGGACGGTGGGCGTGTGCAGGTGAACGGGGCTCTCGCGGTGATGGAGATCAACGGCATTATCACCGAAGAAATCTTTAAGAAAAATCGAGATATCCATGACTTTTATGTAGAAGAAAGCTACGCGATCAAATGGATGTATCCCTATTTGACGCCACACGGACTGATCATGAAGATCAACCACGAGATGACCGTAATTCCGCCTGAAAACGTGGCGAATGACATGGACTTCTGGGATTGGTACACGCGCAGACTGCTAGCGAACCCACGCTATCCTCGCGATTTTGTAGCTCGCAAGTCTTTCTCTAAACTTCGCAGCGCGATTGCAGGCCTTTATGCTAATCATCGCATGTTCGATGAGGCTGAACGGGCTTTTCAGGAAGCAAGAGCACTTTACGTCTATAGCCCGGAAGCCAATCTCCGTCTGATTCAAGAGGTTCTATTGCCGCAACGCCGTATCGACGAATCTGTCGCGATGCTCCAGTTGCTCAAGCGGTTAGACCCAAATAACGAGCGTATTCCGCTTGAGGAGATTAAGGCACTTCAGCGCGCAACCGATCGTTCAGACGAGTTAACGACAAAAAAGGCCACCTCAGGCACACTGACCGAAGACGAGGTCATTGAACTTGTTCAATGTTCGTTCACGCTCGGCCTGCCACAGCAGGCTCTGGTTGCTATCTCTCAACACATGCAGAATAATGGGATGTCCGCCAAGTTCGCCGTGAAGGCAGGACTCATTCTTGCACAAAACCAGCAGTTCAATGAAGCGTCACAGATTCTGGCGGCAGTCAACCCTTCTGTTTATATCGGCATGAAAGAAGTGACCGATGCAGATTTACGAAAGATTTATGAAGCCCATTCGGCAGCTCGGAACGTGCAGGCCGTCCGGGATGTGCTCCGTGTTTATCTACCTAGGGTGCAGACGGACTGGAGAGCATGGCTAGACTACGCAAGTGTGAGCCTCGCGGCAGGAGATCGAGCTAAGGCTGCCAGCGCACTCGACTTTGCGGTTAAATATGGAGGTCATCAGGCCGAGGAGGTTATTGGTCAAGTTGAGCAGCTCCGCACGATCTATGCGTCGCCTAGCGGAATCGGCCCTCGCGTCGGATTACCGCCTCTCCAACCGGTCGGACCGAGAAGGTAGTTTTCGTACCCAGTCAGTCCCGAGGATGCGTCGAGGCAAAATGAGAGTAGTGAAAGATTTTTTACATAAAACGATGTGCAGGAAGCTGTGCTAAAGAAAGAAAAAGAATGATAAAGGTCAACGGACAGGAAGTGCCGCAGGATGCGGTTGATTTTGAATTGAATAGGCTTGTGCAGTTTTATGCTGAACACGGTGTTCCAGAGGATAAAATCCGCGCAGACTTGCCGGTGCTCAGAGAACGTGCAGCCCAGCAAGCGATCGGTGCAAAATTATTATTCGACGAGGCAAAACGATTGGATATTCCAGTGTCGGAAGAAGAACTTGATGCGCGCGTTGAGGAGATGAAAGCGCAGGCTAAGGGTGAAGCGGAATTCGCAAAGATTCTCAAAAAACGTGGCATGAATATCGTCGAATTTCGCAATCAATTGAAGATCGGAAAGCGCGTTGACAAATTGGTGGAAAAAGTGACCTCTGGAATTCCGGAGCCGACAGAAAAAGAGATTGCCGATCACTTCGCTGAACACGAAAGCGAGTATACCAAGGGCGAGCAGGTTCGTGCACAACATATTCTGGTGACCCCGAAGTCTTCTAGTGCAGACGACAAACTGGAGGCCATCGCTAAAATTCGCGCCATCCGCGAGCGCCTTGTGGCGGGAGCCGATTTTGCAAACGAAGCAGCGGCACATTCCGACTGCCCGAGCGGCAAGCAGGCGGGCGGAAGCCTCGGCTGGTTTAGCCGTGGCATGATGGTGAAGGAATTCGACGACGTCGCTTTCGATCTTGCCGTTGGTGGGTTGAGCGATATCATTGAAACGCAGTTTGGGTTTCATGTCATTCTTAAAAACGATGCTGATGCAGCATCGGCTCCAACGCTCGATGAAGTGCACGATCAGGCCCGCGATTTTATCTCCCACGCGAAGCGAGGCGATGCGCTGACCGCTTTCGTGGACGATCTCCGCTCAAAAGCGAAAATCGAGCTTTCGTAGACCCTCTCGTGCCTTCGCGTGAGATACTTCATGTCAGTTTTCGACAACGTTCGCAACAACAAAAAATTGTGGCATCGCTACGCATCAGGCTGTATTCTCACCTATAACGTCGCCAAGAAGTGGTTTCAACGAACGGAGCGGGGACATTCCTGTCCCCGACACGACGGGGGTAGGAAAACCCCCGCTCCTTTGGTGAACGCGGCGTTCTCGCCGCACAACTGGCTGACTCCTGACTTCTGTGCGAGGAGAATATGGCGTCGAGCTGGCTGGAATCTTGTGTTTTTAGCATTCACCCCGATGCTGGCTTTCGCCTCGTCGATCGTGATCAAAACCCAGACTTCCTACGACCCCGAAAAGGGCGATGTGGTCTGGACCATACGAAACGATGGCGATTCGCTTGCGGATGAAGTTGTGCTCAGCCTTGTCAGCCCTCACGGCGAAAAAATCGAGACTGACCCGATTTTCCTTGATGGCGGCGATGTGGTTTCGGGGAGGCTTCATTACGAAATCTCGACGCTGAAGACGGGCACTTACGCGTTGCCGCTCCGCGTTGATTATTCGGAGCGAATGGGGCGGCGGCATTCTACGTTTGCCTGGGTTCGACATCAGACTGCTGGAAAACCCGAAGAAATGATGTGCCCCGTTTCGATAAAGCTCGAACCGCCGACTGCTTCTTATCTGAAATCGTTTGATTCTGACGGCAGGTTCAAGAGTAGAGGAACGCTGGCGCTGACGGCCATGTCGTTTGTTGAAGAGCCGATTACGCTGCAACTCCAGGTTTTACTTCCATACGGAATTGCACTGGAAGCCAACACACCCACGACGCGATCCCTTCCGGCGGGTGGCGTTGACTATTGGGAAATCGGCATTACGAATGTCGCCGCAGGGAGTGGCGGTGTGGTTCCGGCCGCCGCGTTAATTTCGTTCGAGACATCCAATGGCGTTCATCATGCCACGGAAGCCGCTACGACGTTCGAGTTGGCTCCAGAAGACGATTTGATGACGGTGCAGATGCCGCGCCGCCTCTCAGTCGCCGTGCCACTGATTGTTTCTATTTTCTGGGTGATAGGCTTCGTGACAAGAGCCTCGAAGAAGGGATGGCAGAATTACAAGGAGCCACGAAATTCTGTAATGGCCTGGCTCGATGTCACCGTTGTGGCAGGGTTGACACTCTACCTCGGGGTGATGCTCAACGTCCATCTCGTTGTGCTCGACACGCTCTGTGTCGGCGGGGACACGCCTGCGCACCACTACCTCATGTCGCATATTCGCGAGGCGGGTAGGATCATCTCGTGGGCACCGGGTTGGTGGAGCGGCTTTCCGATGTTTCGGTATTATTTCCCGCTGCCCTACGTGGCAATGTCCGCACTCTCCCACATCTTGCCCCATAATGTGGCCTTCAAGGTTTGCTCGATTGCCGGCCTGATGACGCTTCCCTTGTGCCTCTATCTCTCGGGTAGAATTCTGCGGCTTGCGCGTCCTGCCCCTGCCATGCTCTCGTGCCTGGCGATTCCGCTTATCTTTGACAATACGCACAACATGTGGGGCGTGAATGCCTACAGCACGTTTGCTGGCATGATCGCCAATAGCTGGAGCTTTGCGCTCATGCTGCCCGCCGTGGCCTCCGCCTGCCGCGATGCGCTCGATCGCCGCTTTCGTGTCATGACGGTCTTGCTGCTGTCGGCGGTGGTGCTTTCGCATTTTTTCACCTCCATGATGGCTGCGCTTGTCCTTGTTGTGGTCCTTGTTGCTTTCGCCATCAGCGAGATACGAAACGGTTCTGGACGCCCCATCCGGCAGCAAGCGTGGTTCGTGCTTCTTTGCGAAGGCATCTGCGTGTTGTTGGTGACGGCATGGTGGGTTTTGCCGCTTATTGCGGATCGCGCGTGGGCCGTTGACTTTGGTGGGAAATGGGACATACGGTTTTTCAAACAACTTCACCCAGCTGTGCTAGGGTTACTTCCCTTTTCTTTGTTTGTTGCCCTCGTCGCTGCTGTTCGCGCTCAGCAGGGTGGTAAAACTGTGAAGGAGGCGAATCTTCGACTTTGGATCCTTGCCCATGTTGTGTTGTTTGGCGTATCGCTTGTTTTGTTTTATGGTGGCGGACTTTTCTCTGAGGTGTTTGTTAATTGTCGATTTTGGCCCTTCATCGTCTATTCGCTTTTGGCCTTGGCTGCCTTGCTGTTCGCTTATGCCTCGCGTGCTCACGGACTTCCCGTCCTCGGCACGGCGTTGATGGTGGCGACTTGCTTCGCTTTTGCATGGTGCGAGGGCGGCAAGCCAGAGAATCCAGCGTGGTCGCAAGCCAACCACGTGCCTTTTTGGGCAGAGTATAATTTTAAGGGTGTTGAAGCGCTCCGAGAAGGGCATGTCGTCAAGGAAATCGCCGACCGGCTGCGCGGAACCTCAGGCCGAATGGCGCAGGACTTGCATCCCGGGAATGAGTGGCTTGGCTCAAGTCGTATCTTTGAGCTCATGCCGTATTTAGCAGGAAAATCTATCATCGAAGGTGGACTTGTAAATTCGGCACTCGGTTCGCTTGCGGCTTATACGGTGCAAGGAGAGATTTCCAATAATCCTGCTGGCTGGCCGCTTCTCGTGGAACCCCGAAAATTCAATCCGGAGTCGGGTCTGCGTCATCTTGAATTCATGGGTGTTCGACACTTCGTGGCAAGATCTCACAAGGTTCAAGACGCGTTCTTGTCGGACCCGGGCTGGCGTCTCATAGCCGAGTTTGGCGGCGGGAAATGGAAACTTTTCGAGAGTGCCCTCGCATCGTCATCGCTTGTTCGTATTTGGAATAAGCCGCTTAAAGCCTACGCATCGACAGACTTGCAACGCGACCTTCTCCAGTGGATGTACGTGCCAGCCGCTGTGGTGGAGCCGATGATACTGGTGTCGGATCCAATGAAGGCACCCTCGTGGCACATCGAAAGTCATGAAGCCTATTTGGCTGCTTTGGCGCAATTGGCGACGCAAGCACCGCCGTCATCGGGTTGGCTGGATGCCTGTTCTACACCCGTCGAGGCCGTTGAGCAAAGATCCGACGGATCCTTGCGTTTTAAAACAGAGAAACTTGGCCAACCGCACGTGGTAGCCTGCACCTATTTCCCAAGCTGGCGCGTACGTGGCGCAAGTGCTGTCTATTTTTTGACGCCTGGATATTTGGTTGTGTATCCAACAGAAAATGAGGTGGTTCTCTACCATGGCAAAAGCGGTGTTGAACGGCTTGCAGAGGGGCTTTCGATTCTTGGTGTTTTGGCGTTAATCTGGATCGTTCGGAACGAAAAATTTTACGTCAGGGAACGTTTCATACGCGCCGTCGAAGTTGGCGCGCATCTAGCATCTTGAGTTCTGGCTACCGACCCTGTGTGAATTCAACAAGTTAAATTCACACGTTCGCTCAATGCACCAAGATTACAGTTCCGCGCCGCTGAATTAGCTCATAGCAGCCCAGATCCACCCTGTCATCCCTATCGACCCGCCTGTTGCCGTCTAAGTCCGTGGCATCGACCATCCACGGTAGAGCCAGGCCCGCATCCACGCAGGGAGACGCGTTACGTAGCCTAAAATTGCCGGCGGGGGCAGAGACGAACTGCGGATCGTTAGTGAAGACCCCGCTACTTGCCGTGATAAAGTTCGTGGCACTGACGCAGGAGTTCGACACGATCAAGGTTCCGCCATTGCCGGCATACAGGGTTGGCGTACTGTTGTTATAGGCGATCGTGTTCAATACCTTGAACGTACCCGCATTCGATGCGCCGAGGCCGCGACCGAAATTGCCCACGATCGTGCAGTTTTGGATGTCGGCGATG
>CAZUAY010000066.1:0-15241 GCA_964618405.1 uncultured Lentisphaerales bacterium | reverse complement strand
CGCACTACGCACTACTCACTACTCACTCTCTCCAGCCTCGCAACTCACAACTCGCGACTGTAATCGGGCTGTCAACGGGGGGCACCCCCCGTCACTGACCGATTACCAATTTTACTTTCTCAGTTTTTTGATTCCTTACCGGAAGCGTCTACCCCCAAACAAGCCAAACGAACAGGCAGGCGCAAAAGACACTGACGACTGTGAACGGGACGCTGACCCGAAGAAAATCACGGAAACGGACGATTTGGCCTCGTTTGCGCAGAATACCAATGGTCACGATATTGGCGGAAGCGCCAATCGGCGTTAAGTTTCCGCCCAAACAGGATCCAATCAACAGGCCGAACATCAACAACGGAATCTCCACCTGTAGATTCATCGCCACCTCTTGCACGACAGGGATCATCACGAGAAGGAAAGGGACGTTGTCAACGAATCCCGAGACAAGGACCGAAAAAACGATGACCATCGCAAACGCCAAGAAGGGACTATTCCCGACCGTACTCGACATGAGGGTGGCAAGATGATCCATCCAGCCAGAATCGCTAAGCGCACCGACCAGCACAAAAACGCCGATCAGAAAGAAGGTGGTATCCCAATCGAGCGACTGGAGTAGTTGGCGTGTGCTAACCCAGCGGACTCGTAGTTGGAACCAGATTAAAGCGACGATGCTGAGTGCCAGCGTATAAACACCCGCAAACCACTTAAATTCTGGATCGATGGCGGTTGCAAACGACAGCCCCAAAATCAGGATCCCCAGCATGCCCGCTGGCATCCAAGAACGGGCCCGCTCTTGGGCGAGAACTTCGATTTTACCTTTTGCCCCTCTGAATAGAAACGCCAAAACAACCAGCGACGCCAACATGCCGATCTGAACCGCAAAGAAAATCCCTGGCTTCCTGTGATAGACAAAAAACTCCCAGAAGCCCATCCGCATGTGGCCGGCAAGAATCATGCTCGGCGGATCGCCAATCATGGTCGCGGTGCCTTGCAGATTGCTACTCATCGCAACACCGATCAAGAGTGGCACGGGGTTGATCTTAAGCTTGTCTGCCAGACTCAGCGCAACGGGGGCAACAAGAAGCACAACGGCGACGTTTTCGACAAAGATCGAAATAATGCCGGAAAGAGCGCAGAGAGCCAACATCGCTGTACGCGTCGACCGTGATTTGTCGACCAACCACTCCGCCATCACGGCAGGTACACGCGAAAGCAAGAATAGCTCGGCCAGAACGAGGGTTCCGACAAACAATCCCATGATATTCCAACTGATCTTTTCTAGAAACGCCTCTTGCCAAGTGAGCGAGGTTGCTAGAACCAGCAACAAACCTCCAGCGCAAGCTGTCAACGAACGTCGCGTCGGCAACACGATAAAGAGCAAATAACAGAGAAAAAATACAGCTAGGCTAATCCATGCGGATGTCATAAGTCACTCAGTCCTCTTGGACACTCAATTACGTTTCACTAAAAAAATTAAAGTCAATCATGATACAAAACAGAGCACTAAGGTAATGAAACTTGACGCGAACATCAAGAAAAAACGGATACAGGGTCGCTCAAAATGACCCTCTTTTGGCCATCGACAACACCTCATGAAAATGAAATACTGTTGCGCCAATCGAAAAACCCCACTCAAGAGCGCCGCGAGGCCTACACGAAATGCTAACACCCACCTCGATTTTCTTCGTATTGCTGGCCGGAATCGCTTTCGGCCTGCTCATGACTATTTACCGCTTAGGACAACACCGAGGCGTACCCGTACAGCCGATCGCCTTTATTGTTACCCTAACCGGCACAGTTTACTATGTAGCGGCGACGTGGCCCGCCCCTTTTTGGCACTCCCCCTGGCAATTGTGGGGTCTCGGCATCTTCGTAGGTATCAGCCAATACCTGCTTGTGCTACTCATTGGAGCCGCGCTCCGGCACGGACCCCTCTCACCCATGAACTGCGCCAAATTCCTCGGTTTTGTCTTGGTGATTCTCATGGCTCGGATCGTCTGGCACGAAACCCTAAACACCCTGCAGGGAATCGGTGTGGCCGTCGCCGTGCTGTGCGTGATCTCCGCCTCATTTCAAACAAACGGAGACCGACAGAATGAGTGCCAGCCACGAACGCTCCGCACTTGGTTGCTCTACACGAGCATCCTTGCTGGGCTTTTCTTTGTAAACGCCATCGCCAATGGCGCGTTTAAGGTGCTGGGCATGGTGCCGACCCGTGGAGCTGGGAGCTATGCCAACCTCTACGGGAACCACTACCTGACCGCGCTTTACCTAGCCTTGGGACTTTGTCTGGGCCTCGACATCTTGTTCAGCGCAAAGCCTCAAGGCCCTCTTCGCTGGCGAATTGGCTTAGGCCTCGTGGGCGCTATCGGTTCGATTGTTGGCATGTCTTCGATGCGGTTGTCAGCCTCGCTCCCCGCTGCCTTTACCTTTCCGGTAGTTGCATTAACGCTGATCTTGGGCGGCTCCTTGGTCTCCGTATTCTGTTTTGGTGAACGCACCACGCGAGCCTGGTGGGTCATGATGGTTAGTGGCTGTGTTGCTGCTGGCTGTTTGATCGCCGATGCGCTGTTCAAAGCAAAGTGCTGGTAGCAGACGGCGCAAGCCAACCCTGAGCCTTAGGTACTCCTCGACCTTCATCGCCTCCGCCGCGATGCGGTACTCGTGACGCTGTTTATACTTTCAAACACGATTCCTGTTTTTGAATCGCGTTTATGATGATAAATCCGATCATTGCAATCACGGCGAAAGACGATAATAGGCTCCATAACACGACGGGGCGATCATTCATTCGAGCGAACAATTGGGCGCCAATCCATGGCCCTATTGCATAGCCAATGCCTCGCAACAATCCAAAGACGCCCATGTATCTCCCGACCCACTTAGCAGGTGCCATGCTACTCACCAAAGCATAAGCTGAGGGGGTAAGAATGATTTCCCCCAATGTGACGGTCACAACAATAGCCATTAAAAACACGGCTGAAGTTGCAAAGCCCAGCACAAAATAGCCGATTCCATAAAGCATCGCCCCTATAATCATTCGCGGGTATAAATTGCAGCCGAATTTGTCGAGGTATTTCGTTAGAGGAATTTGTAACAATACAACCGTAGCACCATTAATTGAGTAAACAATGCCCAACATATTCCTACTCACTCCTACAACTTGTGTTGAATACACCGACATCGTCGAATAAAGCTGTGAAACAAGCATCATGATCACAAAATAGAAAAAAACAAAAGCAAGGAACTGATGGTGTTTTAATATTTTCCAGACGTCAACCTTCATGCCGCTTGACAAACCAATCGTTTCCACATGTGATTCGGAAGGTTTTATTTCGACACACGTACAGGCCGTGAAGGTCGCTCCACAAAGGCACAAAACACCTGTTAATGCAAACAACAAAGAAAACGGGGAGCGAGCGAGAAAAGCTCCGAGCATAGGACCCACGGCCCAGCCAACATTCGATCCAACCCTGATTCGACTATACACTTTTGCTCGTTTGTTCAGTGGCGTTAGATCAGTAAGGTAGGCGTCCGAAGCGTTTTGAAAGAAGGTTCCGAAAAAAGTGTTTGCCATTAAAATAAAGGCAAAACTCTTAAACGAACTGTCTTTATAGACGAAAAATGCTAATAAAAAGAACAAAAAGCCACGAATAATCGGTCCGCATATGAGAATTTTTCGACGGCCCCAGAAGTCCACCAAAGGTCCCGCGACTAATGGCCCCACGATAGCGCCTATCCCCATCATAGGAAAGATCCAACTGACTGTCGCCATTGAAAACCCACGACTATTGTGTAAATAAAGCGGGATAAACGGATAAACAATTGAATACGCTAACTCATTAATGCACCACGCAATCGCCATCTTGTTGGCTCTGGATAATAATAGCTTATCGTCGCTTGGCGCCATGTGTATCACCTTAACTTGTTTCCGGTTAGTTGGTTATGCTACCACCATCGCCAGAAATACGTCAAGCGTTTCTTTCTCCGGTTATGCACAGATGGAACCTTCTCCCATCGTGTTGCAAGAACAGAGACAAGAATTATCTCGTCGAAATAGAGGTAAGCCCTCCGCGCTGCCGCGCTCGCGAAAAAACGATGGGGTAACTTTTCGCATGAATCGAGGACGAGCAAAGCAAACGGAGCGGGGGTTTTCCAACCCCCGTCGTGTCGGGGACAGGAATGTCCCCGCTCCGTTCGTTGAAACCACTTTTTGACTCGAAGCTATAGGAGTAAGCGGGTGGATTCCCAACTTCTGAATTCTGGCTACTGACTTCTGAATCCTCGGCTCTGAATCCTGTGCGAAAACAAAAATTGACATGCTATATCACTGTGTGATACTTTGTAACGCGATTAAAGGCTTGACACTTTTCACGTCTCTTCTCACAATAAGAATCGAACTTAGGGGATCGCACGTCGCCGAACCTGCATCAGAAACAGAGAAAACAATTTAGCATGAGCACCAACGATGAAATCAAATCCTTTACGGATCAAGAATACAAATACGGTTTCGTAACAGACATCGAATCGGAGTCGATACCTCACGGCTTGAATGAGGATGTCATCCGGCTGATCTCTGCCAAGAAGAACGAACCGGAATTCGTTCTAGAATGGCGTCTGAAAGCGTATCGTCATTGGCTGACCATGAAGGAGCCAACGTGGGCGATGGTCAACTACCCGACCATCGACTATCAGGCCATGGCCTATTATTCCAGCCCGAAGACGAATCAAGAGGGTCCCAAAAGCTTAGAGGATGTCGATCCGAAGCTGCTCGAAACCTACGAAAAACTGGGCATCCCCCTGAAGGAACAGGGAAAACTGGCGGGCGTAGCTGTCGATGCTGTTTTCGATAGTATCTCCGTGGGCACCACCTACCGTGAGGCCCTGGCGAAGGAAGGCATCATTTTCTGCTCTTTCTCAGAAGCCGTCCGCGAACATCCGCACCTCATCAAGAAGTACCTTGGGACGGTTGTACCGCCCACGGATAACTATTTCGCATCCCTGAATGCGGCTGTTTTCAGTGACGGTTCGTTCGCATACATCCCTAAGGGCGTTCGCTGTCCGATGGAACTCTCAACCTATTTTCGCATCAACGCACAGGATACAGGACAATTCGAGCGTACGCTGATCATTGCCGAAGAAGGTGCCCATGTCAGTTATCTTGAAGGATGTTCGGCTCCCATCCGCGATACGAGTCAATTGCATGCCGCCGTTGTGGAATTGGTCGCGCTCGACAATGCTTCGATCAAATACTCCACCGTGCAGAACTGGTATCCGGGCGACAAAGAGGGCAAAGGTGGCATCTACAACTTCGTCACCAAACGTGGAAAATGTTTGGGAAAAAACTCCAAGATTTCTTGGACGCAACTCGAAACAGGCTCCGCCGTCACGTGGAAGTATCCAAGTTGCTTGCTCATCGGCGACAATTCGGTGGGCGAATTCTACTCGGTAGCCGTCACGAACAATTACCAGCAGGCAGACACCGGCACCAAGATGATCCACATCGGGAAAAACACCACGAGCACGATTGTCTCCAAGGGTATTTCTGCTGGCCGCGGTCAAAACAGCTACCGTGGTCTAGTCAAGGTGCTGAAGAGCGCCGAAAATGCACGGAATCATTCACAGTGCGACTCCCTGCTGATCGGTGATCGATGCGGCGCACATACCTTTCCCTATCTCGAAGTCAAGAACGCGACCACGACCGTGGAGCACGAGGCGACCACTTCGCGAATTGGCGATGACCAGATCTTCTACTGCCGGCAACGGGGCATTTCGACCGAAGAAGCGGTAAACCTAATTGTAAACGGATTCTGTAAAGAAGTTTTCAAAGAGCTTCCCATGGAGTTCGCCGTTGAAGCCCAGAAATTATTAAGCGTCAGTCTCGAAGGAAGCGTAGGATAAACACATGCTAACAATCAAAAACTTACAAGCCAAAGTAGGCGAAAGACAAATCCTTAAAGGCATTAACCTCGAGGTCAAGCCGGGAGAGGTCCATGCCATCATGGGTCCGAACGGTTCCGGGAAAAGTACCTTAGCCCATGTCCTGTCGGGCCGCGAGGTTTACGAGGTCACAGGCGGGGAAGTTACCTTCAGAGGGAAGGATCTCCTCGAGATGGAGCCGGAAACACGCGCCGCCGAAGGCATCTTCCTCGGGTTTCAATACCCCGTAGAAATCCCCGGCGTTAGCACGATGTACTTCCTTCGCGCCGCGCTCAACAGCATCCGCACCCATCGAGGTCAAGAACGCTTGGACGCAGTCGACTTTTTTGAACTCGTTCAAAAAAAAATTAAGTTGCTCCATATGTCGGAGGATCTGCTCGGTCGCCCTGTCAATGTCGGCTTCTCCGGCGGCGAGAAAAAGCGTAACGAAATTTTCCAACTCGCGGTCTTAGAGCCGACGCTGGCGATCCTCGACGAGACGGACTCTGGCCTCGACATCGACGCGCTCAAGGCCGTTGCCGATGGCGTTAACGCCATGCGCAGCCCAGACCGCGCGTTCATCCTCGTCACCCATTATCAACGGCTCCTGAGTTACATTGTACCCGATTTCGTGCACGTGATGCACAACGGACGCATCGTGAAATCCGGCGACAAATCGCTGGCACTCGAACTCGAGCAGAAAGGCTACGCGGACATCGACGCATCCGCGGCGCAGGAGGAGGTCTAATGATCGGGATAAAAGAGGGGCAGGACGCTTACTTTGCCCAATTCGCTAAGCTCACCAAGGAGACCCTTGATGAGGCGCCATGGTTGCGTACCCTGCGTGAGGCGGCGATGGATGAGTTTGCGGAAATCGGTTTCCCCACCACGCGTAACGAAGACTGGAAATACACGAATGTTGAACCGATCGTGGAGGGCGCCTTCCAGCCGGCAGAGAAATCGATCGGCGACTTGACGCGGGAGCGCATCGGTCGGGAACAACTTACCAAACTCCAGTGCTGCACACGTCTTGTCTTTGTGAATGGGTTTTTCTCGGAGGAACTTTCTTCAAGAGGAACACTACCAGCAAGCGTACGCGTGACCAACCTCGCATCGCTACTCAAAAGCAAAGACAAAACACTCGAAAATCATTTGGGACAATACGCCCGGCCTGAGGGTCATGGTTTTGTGGCACTGAACACAGCGCTCTTCCGCGATGGTGCGCTGGTTGAAGTTGAGAAAGGTTGTATCCTAGAAGAGCCGATTCTCGTTCTCTCAATTGGTATGCTAGAAGGGAAACCCGTGGTCTCGCATCCGCGGAATCTGTACATCCTCGGAGCCAACAGCCGCGCGACCATTATCGAGAGTTATCTGACGATTGGGGATGGTGTACATTTTACGAACGCAGTGAGCGAGATGGTGATCGCCGAGGGCGCAGCGCTTGAGCACTATAAACTGCAACAAGAGAACGAAAAAGCTTTCCACATTGCCACGCTGCGGACAGTCCAAGAGCGAAGTAGCCGGCTCCTCGCCCACAACATTTGTTTTGGCGGGGCCATCACGCGGAACCATGTCGACATCGCACTCAATGCAGAAGGCGCGGAATGCAATTTGGGCGGTCTCTTTGTCGCAACAGGTCAGCAGCATATTGACAACCACACGACACTCGACCACGCCAAGCCAAACTGCAACAGCGAGGAACTCTACAAGGGAATTCTTGCCGATAAAGGCGTTGGCGTTTTTAACGGCAAGATTTTAGTGAGAGAGGATGCACAAAAGACAAACGCATTTCAGAGCAATCCAAACCTGCTCCTCTCCGACGATGCGACGATCTACTCAAAACCACAACTCGAAATCTACGCCGACGATGTCCGCTGCAAACACGGCGCGACGGTAGGTCAAATCCACGAGGATGCGCTGTTCTACATGCGTTCTCGAGGAATTGAAAAGGAAGCAGCTCGCGATCTGCTGACCTATGCTTTTGCAGGTGAGGTTTTCGATTCCATGACGTGGGTGACGGTGCGGTCCCGGCTAGAGGCCTTGTTGTTCCAGAAGTTATCCAAAACACGACAGGACAATCCAGCATGAAAACGGTCAATCATTTCGGGAATTCCAAAACCAATCTACCTTCAACATCGGATTTCGATGTCGACCGGATTCGCGCTGATTTCCCGATCTTGAGACAAGAGATTCGAGGAAAACCTCTCGTCTATCTTGACAATGCGGCCACCACACAAAAACCGCAAACCGTTATTGATGCGATCAGCCACTTTTACATGAGCGATTGCGCGAACATCCATCGCGGGGTGCACGAGTTAAGTCGCCGCGCAACGGAAAGCTACGAAGGTGCTCGCCAGAAGCTTCAGACGTTTCTGAACGCGAAAGAGTCGAAGGAAATTGTTTTCGTTCGTGGTGCAACCGAAGGCATCAACCTCGTTGCACAAAGTTTCGTCAAGCCGAGACTCGAACCAGGTGACGAAATTTTGATCTCTGCAATGGAGCACCACTCGAACATTGTTCCGTGGCAAATGCTTTGCGAAGAAGTTGGCGCTACGTTGCGGATCGCCCCGATCAACGATGCCGGAGAACTGATGATTGACGAGTTGCCAGAATTTATCAGCTCCCGCACGCGCTTGGTCGCGATCGCCCACGTCTCCAACGCCCTCGGCTCGATCAATCCCATCCGAGAAATTATTGCTTTAGCGCACGAAAGAGACGTTCCCGTCTTGATCGATGGAGCGCAAGCGCTAGCGCACGTGAAGGTCGATGTCCAGGAACTCGATTGCGATTTTTATGTCTTCTCAGGTCACAAATTGTACGCGCCCAACGGCATTGGTGCGTTGTACGGCAAGGCTGATTTGCTCGAAAAAATGCCCCCCTACCAAGGTGGCGGTGACATGATCAGCTCGGTCACGTTCGAGAAGACCCTTTACAACGACCTGCCCTACAAATTCGAAGCCGGCACGCCGAGCATCGCCGACACGATCGGACTCGGAGCGGCGATCGATTATGTCAGCGCGATCGGGATAGACAACATCGCCGCTCACGAACACGCGCTGCTCGTTTACGCAACGGCGGCGCTCGCTAAAATTTCTGGCCTACGCATCATCGGCACGGCGAAGGAGAAGGCTGCCGTTTTATCCTTCGTCATGGATGGCATTCACCCACATGATGTCGGCACCATCCTCGACCAAGAAGGGGTGGCAATCCGCGCGGGTCATCACTGCGCACAACCCGTTATGCAACGATTCGGAATTCCGGCGACAACGCGAGCTTCTTTCGGGGTGTACAACACCTTGGAAGAGGTCGATGCGCTCGTAAACGGAATTAACAAAGTTAAGGAGATTTTCTGCTAATGTCTGACCTACGCGATCTTTATCAAGATATTATCGTGGACCACAGTAAGAGTCCACGCAACTGCCGCGTGCTCAAGGGTGATAGCTTGAGCGCCGAAGGCTTCAATCCGCTTTGCGGAGACCATGTCACGATCTACGTTGAGATGGATGGTGACCGAGTCAAGGACATCAGTTTCCAAGGCAACGGCTGCGCCATTTCCACCGCATCAGCGTCCCTGCTAACCGAGATGCTCAAGGGGAAAACGCGCACGGAGGCCGAAGCGCTATTCGAAAACTTCCACGATGTGGTCACAGGCGTTCCTCACGCAGACAAGCCTGGCGAACCCGAACTTGGGAAACTAGCGGCTTTCTCCGGCGTCTCACAATTTCCTCTACGCGTCAAGTGCGCCACCTTGGTTTGGCACACGCTCAAAGCGGCACTCAATAAGATTCAAGATCCCGTTTCGACGGAGTGAGCTGTGCGCATGGTGCGAATGGCTTTTGACCCGAATGACGGAATTGACCGTGTTGACAGTAATGCCACTCGGAGTAAGCCTATTCCAAAAACACGATGATTTTTTGTAGACTGTCCTTGGCATCACCCAGCATCAAGAGGACGTTGGGAGTTGCCGTGTACAGTGGGTTTTCAACGCCGGCATAGCCAGGTTTTTTGTCAAAGTTGCAGATAACAACCTTTCTGGCGTGTTGCGCGTTGAGGACGGGCATGCCATAGATGGGTGTGCCTTCGGCAGTATTGGCTGCAGGATTGATCACATCGTTGGCCCCGACCACGAAGACGATGTCTGTCTTCTCCATATCAGGATTGATGTCATCCATTTCAAAAAGTTTGTCGTAAGGAATATCAACTTCTGCCAACAGAACATTCATGTGGCCCGGCATACGACCGGCGACCGGATGAATGGCAAAGCGCACTTGGCGGCCACCTTTTTCAAGCTTGTCGCTGAGCGCTTTCAATAACTCCTGCGCTTGTGACACCGCCATCCCATAGCCGGGGATGATGATGACATCCTTGGCGTCTTTCATCCAACCTGCCAAATCCGCTTCCGTCGCTGCCACAGGAACGGCGGCTGGCGCGGTTTGTTCAACAGCCTGTTCGGTTGGCTGCTCGGTGACCTCTGCTTTTAAGCTTGTGGGAGCAGCGACCTTGGAAGGTGAAGCCCGACGTGAAAAGATGATGCCCGATAATTTTCGATTCATCGAGCGGCACATTATTAGCGTCAGCAAGAGCCCAGATGCGCCAACGATTCCACCCACCGAGACCAGCAATACGTTGCCAATGGCCATACCGATGATGGCAGCGGCCACACCCGAGGTCGAGTTGAGTAGCGAAATCGTGATGGGCATATCGGCACCACCGACGGGCAGCGCAAACAGCAATCCGAACAGAAGGCTGGCCAGTAGCAAGAGCCAGGTGCAGGGCATGACCTGAGCGACACCCAACATCGGTACGACGATCAACGCAAGCATTGCCAACGCACTGAGACCGAGCAAGAGCTGCTGCCGAGGCAATACGACTGGCTTCTGCGGCAACACACGATGCAATTTACCGGCTGCAACCATGCTACCGCTAAAGGTAAAAGCACCAACAGACAAGCCGATCAAGGCGGTCAACAGCTCAAATTTGCCGATACTTTCTCCATAGAGGACAGTCAGGATGGCGGCAACAGCAGAGGCTAAACCGCCAAGGCCATTGAGTAAGCCCACCAACTGCGGCATACCGATCATCTTGATCCGACTCGCAATCAAGACACTCAAAAAAGTGCCGATGATCAGGCCGATCCAGATATCATAGATCCCCACGAGCTCATATTTGACCACCACCGCAATGATGGCCAACAGCATGGCAAACGCACTCAGGCGGTTGCCGCGCACTGCGGTCTCTACCTTGCTCAACCAATGAATGCCCAGCAATACCATCAAGCTTAATACGGCGGAGACAATATAAAAGAGGGTATCACTCATGGGTTGCCCTCTCCTTTTTTGCTACCGTGGAACATGTTGAGCATTCTGTCGGTGACAGCAAATCCGGCCACCACATTGACCGTGGCACAAGCAATGCCGACGATGCCAATTACCCTGGGACCTAGGCCAAGCTTAAAGCCCAGCGCCATCATGCAACCCAAGACGGTCACCCCGCTTAATGCGTTCATGCCGGACATCAGCGGAGTGTGCAAGAGACTGGGGACAGCTTTGATGAGTCGGTAACCAATCAAGGTTGCTGCAATAAAAATGAGTAAAAGACTGATTTCTTTGCTCATAGCCCCATGGCCTCGCGCGCACCTTCGTGAACAATTTTTCCGCCCTGAGTGGTGAGGATGCCTTTAACAATTTCATCATCAGAATTCAGTGCCATTTTCCCGTCCTGCACCAAGTACTTCACCAGATTGTAGACGTTTTGTGCAAACATCCATGTCGAGGAAGTGGGCAACATGCCGGGGATGTTTTTAATGCCAACGAGATGAACGTAACTTTCAGTGGCTACTTCGCCAGGGACCGTTGCCTCGCAATTGCCGCCCTGATCAATCGAAATGTCAACAATAACAGAGCCCGGCTTCATGGTGGCGACCATGTCCTTGGTGATAACAACTGGGGCTATTTTACTTGGCACCAGTGCGCTCAAGAAGATGATGTCCATTGTGGGCAGGTGGGGGGCAATCAAGCTTCGTTCCTTTTGAACCATCTCTGGGCTGAGATTCTTGGCATAGCCGCCTTTTCCCTGAGCCAGTTCTTCAGGAATATCGATGTCAATAATCTTAGCACCAAGGGAGGCTGCTTGTTCACGAGCCGCCGCACGCGTATCGACAGCGTAGGTCACAGCGCCTAAACGCTTAGCGGTTGCAAGCGCCTGTAAACCAGCGACACCCACGCCAACAACGAGAGCATTCAGAGGCTTGATCATCCCCACGGCACTGAAAATTTGGGGAATGAACGCGGGCAAAAGATTGGCAGCAAGCAAGATTCCCTTGTAGCCTGCACAGGTGCTCATCGAGGTCAAGGCATCCATGTTTTGTGCACGGGAGATGCGCGGCACACCATCCAACGTGAGGGCGATGACACCTTGCTTCGCCAAGTTTTTCACCATCTCATGGTTCGTAGGCGAGGCCGGGTGGATGAAGGTAATCAAATATTGCCCCTCATGCATAAGCTCGACTTCGTGTGTATTGAGCGCCTTATTAAACTGAGGCTCTTTCACTTTTAGAATGAGATCTGCTTGGCTGTAGAGCTCCTGTACATTGTTGGTTAAGCGTGCCCCAGCAGCCTGATACGCTTCATCATGAAAATAAGATCCCATCCCCGCGCCCGTTTCGACCCAAACAGAATGGCCATCGTTGATCAACTTTACACAGATATCTGGAGTCACGGATACGCGGTCTTCACCGTGCATGATTTCTTTTGGAATGCCGATAATCATAGTAAACCTGCTTTAATTTAATAATTTAGGAAACTCAATAACATAACGAAATGAACTTGATTGTAGCACGGGGCTTCGCTTTTGTCTATCCTAGGTCGGCGATCATAATTTCGGCCATAATTTCGACATCCACCCCAATTACACAGGGCTTTTAAGGCAAGCGGTAATCAGCGCGTGAGCATTCTTCCCAAATCATTCTTTAAACTCGAGAGTCTCATGTCCGAAAAGCAGGGGTAGCGTCACCGTGACGCCTTCAGGATGCACAAACATCCGAAAGTTCCCGCCAAGTAGAGGCAGCTTCCGCGTGGATCCGCGCAGAGCGTACCACACGCTGGCGACGTTGGTCGCGCATGAGGCGATGCAGGCTCATAGAACATGCCCTCCCCTTTTGTGCCGACGATGTCATAAAAAAATCAATGTCGCATCAAAATCTACTGCTGAACAGTTAATCATTGGCAGAGTTGGTTATAGTCTTGCACTTTTTAAAAGAAGAGGCTAGGATATTATCTTGATTTCATTGAGTAGCAAAGCTCACTCAAACTCAAATATTTGTATACAGTGGCTGGTTTTTGAGATGCCAAACACGCGCAGGGAACGGTTATAAGGAAAGATTATGTCAAGACAATCACCTCTAAAAGCTCTTCCGAAAGAAAATCCAGACGAAGACTTATCTCCATGCCAGTTTGGTGCCGTTTACGATGGGCAAACTGATTGCACCGACGCTATTCAAGCGTGCCTGAACCAGCGCGGCACGGTGCGGCTGCGGGGTACGGGCACGGCCTTGATCAGCCGTTCCTTGGTCATTTCAAGCGGAACCTGTCTCAGTTTGGATCCCGGGTTCACCATCCGATTGGCTGATAACGCCTGCTGTACCATGCTGCGTACGCGTTGGGCGGATCAACGCTATTTCGAAGATCAGTTCCCCGATTTTGTTACGGATCCTGCTTTCCCGCGGTATTCCGGGCCAGAGGATAGACCAGAGAATTGGACACTGAGTGAGCCCGAGCAGAATATCACCGTTACCGGGGGGGTGTGGGACGCTAACGGCGGAAATAATCCACGCTTAGACCATCTATGGGGCAGCTACGAGTTTCGTGGCTTTCTGATGGAAATCGTGAATGTCAACGGTTTCGTACTGCGTGATGTCAGGTTGTTTGATGCAACAACCTATTTTTTCGATGCGGCACTGATCCGTAACTTCACGATCGATAACATTCATCTGGACATGCGCGAACTGCGCGTCAATCAGGACGGTATTCATCTCGAAGGTGAGTGCTATAACGGAGTCATCAGCAATATCCACGGTCGTACCTGGGATGATATGGTTGCCCTGAATGGTGGCGATAGTGCTTACCCCAAGTACCCCAAAGGATTCACCGTTCCGGAACGCGGCACGGGCACCAACATTCTGTGGAAGTCATTCCGGCAGGGCGGCATCCGTCATATCGTCATTCGCGACATTCATGTCAGTGAAGGACTGATCGGTTACCGTGCCGTGCGCTTATTATCGACCGAAAAGTACCCTATCGACGAGGTGACTATTGATGGCGTCTACGGTCGCTACACCGTCGATGGGATCCTCATCTCAGCACATTATGAAGCCTCCGCGCGATATGGCACCATCATTGTGCGCAACGTGGTCTGCAGTGTTGACGGCGAGCCGGAAATGGTTGAACGCAACAATCGCCGGGGCCTTTTCTGGATCGAAAACGAGAACGTCCAGATCGACACCTTGATCATCGATGGGTGCAGCTTTCAAAAAACAGCGAGAAACGGGCAGTTTTTTTATTCTCAGGGCAGCATTCGCCATCTCGTGGTCAGCAACGTGAACATCCGTGTCGCTGACGATACGCCTCTGTTCGGCCGAGGCCTGTTCACTTGCGTGGGCGACCGGGCTGCAATCGTGAAGGCCCGGTTCTGCAATTTAGCGATTACAGCAGAAAACAAAACACGCTATGATGTCGCCTTCCAAGGCAACTGGCAAAACCTGAACCTTATCAACGAAAGCATCGAAGCCGACATCGTATTTGACCTTAAGGATTCAGAAAGCAAATAGAATAAAACAGAAACTTGATAATAGATGCGCATTCGCATGGCATGCATGCAGAAAGCAATGAAAAGATTAATCGCGGAAACATTCTGATGCTGACAAACAAAGAATGTCGCTACCCTCAGGTGCCGACAGCGACCGTGCGAAAATCCGGGCTCTGCCGTGGACACTGTTCTTTGGCGCACTGAATAGTTTTTTCGCATTATGGACTTTTGGCGGTTCAATGTTCGTCTTGTTTCTTACTGATTTGGGATTGCCAAAGGGGCGCATCGGCATGATGCTGTCGTTGTTCCATTTCTGTGCTCGGCTGACGTCTGCCCTGCGTAGCGGGTAATCGGTCAGCCATTGGGGGGAGAGATGAAAGTATTTTTCGAGGTGACGCCAGAGATCTGCTCTGCTGTGCTGTCAATCCAGTTGTCGCAATAAGCGCGGTGCGGTTTTAAACACAGAGAGTTGGAGACGCAGCGATTGAGCCACTGGGAGCAGATGCTTCCAGCCTGTGCAGGA
>CAZUAY010000065.1:0-15276 GCA_964618405.1 uncultured Lentisphaerales bacterium | reverse complement strand
TCAGGCACAGCCCCCTGTGCCTGACCGATTACGCGGAGGGGATTCGCCGTTTGATGTTTGATGTGAAACTGCCCAACGAGATGACTTGCCAGTCTCTTGAAGCGACGATGCGAGGAGAGAACCTTGGTGTCTGCGAGAATGCCGATGAGGTGTGCTCAAAACTCGGCATCTAATGAAAACGCCCGTCTACACGGGCCAATTTGAGAAGGATGATATTTACACTGGGAGCATAGGCATCTTGCCTGTGCACATACACCTTTGCTACTTTAAATAGGCAAGCCTGCCTGTAGGAACCGACCATAATCTTGACCATTTGGGCGAGATTACATACTGGATTGGACGCAATAGTTTTGGAGTTGAACTTTGATTATGATACAGTTCTGGGGTGGCGGGAGGTGAAATTGGTTTGTGAGTGAGCGTAGAGAGAATTCGAGCATGAAAAAAAGGACGTCACGATTAGCGGTAGCGTGCATTGTCTTCGGCATTGTTACCCCGATTTGTTTTGTGGGCATGCTTACTTCGACGAATGGTATTTGGCCTAAACTTTCACTTTGTTTGCCAATTTTAACTATTGTCTCTGGGGCGATCGCGTGGGACAGGATTCGGAAGTCGAAGGGCGAGCTTGTCGGAAGTGGGATCGCACGCTCCAGTATGACGATTGGATGTTTGTTGTTTGTTGGTTTCATGCTTATGCCAATAATCCTTGGAGAGTTGAGAGTTTTAAATGCAGTGAAAATAGCAAAAAACGGTAAAACTATTGTTTTGTCCATTAGTTCTGCTAATAGTGAACGTGAGGCCATGGGCCTTATGCCTGTATGGCCTAGCGTTTCGGCTGACTTTAGCGGAACACAAAAGGACTATACGACAGTACCCGATTCTGAAACCTATTTTACTGACCTGATGAACTCAGGGGCATTACCGAGTTTAAACTGGAGTGTTTTTACTGGAGCCGGGGTTACGGCGGCCGAAAACCGCGAGAGTTTCATTCACGGCAATCACAATGTATGGAATGTCGTAGCGGGTCTTGATAAAGACGCAGTCGATGATACGCCGTTCCTCTTTACACGCAACTTGAATATCTCAATAGCGGATTTGCGGGATGAATCGACAAGTTTGATAGACAAGCTCGACCATCGGATCAAGCCATTTGGCAAAGAGCAAATTGTGTGTATTCAAAAAGGTGGTGCGATGCAAACTTTAAAGCGGGTTTATATCAAAAACCGATTTCTCTTTTTTGGTAACTCCCGTTTTAATTCCGAAATCAATCGAAACGCAACAATCCTCAAAGCGAAGGGCATGCCGAAATAGTCGGTTCATTTTTCTGCTACCCTTGTGTCCCGCCCAAAAAGTCGTAGGCGATGCGGCGTTGAAGCACGCGGATGGTGGAGATCGATTGGCGTAGTGCGGTGCGATCCGGATAGCCTAAACGACGGAATTCGACAAGGTTGTCGGGTGTTCGCCCTTCATGAATTGCGCGTGCTTGCTGCTGGAGACGGAGGCGGGTGAGGAAGCTAAATGCCGCAGCGATCTCGTCGCGGCTGGCAGGCGCAATCTTGCCGGCATCAGCCAAGGCGTCAAGTCGAGCGAGCGTTCCGGTCTGAACGATTTCATGACGGAGCGCATAGAGACGTGCGAAGGCGACGATAGGCAGCAAAGCGGACTTGATGTCCAAGGTGCCTCGCGGGGTGTTCTCGACGCCACCGATGAGGATGTGCCCCAGCACCATCACGGGTGGTTTGAATTTCAATACATCACGGGCGAAGTGGGCGAAGAAAGCTGGCGTTTCGCGCAGGTCAGCGAACACGTGCTGGCGCAAGGCTTCGACGAGACTCGAGTCGCCACAGACCGTATTGAAGTCAAAAAACAACGAGAAGACGAGCAATTCCTCCGGCTCCGCTTGAGCGATCCAGTAGCTGAAATGCGTCGTCCACGCGGAGAGTGGCCGTGTCCAGACTGGGTTTTTCGCCATGAAGCGTCCGTGGCAAAACGGATAGCCCGCCTCAGCCAGCCAGCCGCAAACGCGTTGTCCAAGCTCCTGGAAATAGGGTGCGACGTCGGGAAGACCAGAGGACGGGTCTGGCTGTTCGTAGATGATGGCGTTGTCCTGATCGGTGATGAGCGTCTGCTCTTGGCGTCCTTGGCTACCCAAGGCAATGAAAGCAAAGCGTGCAGGTGGTGGGCCTAGCTCCTCGATGGCGAGTTGCACAAAGCGTTCGGTGGCGGCATCGCAGACCGAGGAGATGAAGCGCGTCACATTACGTGGGGTTGCCCCACTGTCGAGCAAGGCCTTAACCGTTGCTGAGGTGCGGCGACACCCGCGCACGATGTCATCAACAAGCGTGGCATGAGAAATTTCGCTGGTGAGAGAGCCCGCCCCATATTGCTGGAGAGGCAGCAAGTCGCGGTCGCATAAGGTGCCGATGGCTTGGCCACTATCGTCGGTCACGACCAGATGATGAAGATTCCGTTCCTGCATCTGTAGAAGTGCGCTATAAATCGGCGTACTCGCTGGAACTGTTGTGACGGGGGCGCTCATGACCGTGCGGACTGGGGTGCGCGAGTCAAGACCCATCGCTAAAACGCGCTCGCTCAGATCGCGGACGGTTGCGAGCCCGATCATGGCACCGGAGCTATCGCAGATAAGCGCGGCTGTCTCGCCACGCTCGGCTAAGCGCGTGGCTACGTGACGGACAGGCATATCGCTTGAACAAAAAACTCCCTTTTTGACAACACTATTCACGGGTTCGTGAAGAAAGAGTTGAGAGGATTGGAGACGTTCGATAACGGCGTCGCGTTCCTGTTCGCGGCGTACGAGCGAGGTGATATCCTCGATGAGACCGTCGATCGCAATGGGTTGTCCATCCACGTCTCGTTCAAGCGTTGCCCGCAACGAAAAGGTGGCAGTGCTTTGTGTTGCATCGGGGGCAGAGAGCAGATGACAGGTGGCGGTTCCGTCTAACTTCAGCCGCTCGTCAAATACTTCGTAGGCGGGGCGATCTCTGAAGGCATCGGCCAGTCGCGCTACAACCTGATCAGAAGTACCCGCCACTGCACTGAAACAGCGCGAGGCGATATCGTTCGTCGCCAGAAGGGTGCCGTTGCGGTCAGCAGAAGCGCGGAATAGGCCACAGGGGACATGATGGACGGTTTGAACCAGAGGCGTTTCTGCCACGGGCAATGGCGTGGTTCCGTCCGCCAAGAGAAGGGAAGATTCGCGCGCGAGCAACACCAGCCCGGCTCGTCCTCCCAAGGCGATGCGGTTGATGACGAGCGCGCACGATACCACCGAGCCGTCGCGGCGGCGTAGTGCACCCGTTAAGGTTTTCGTATCAGTCGCATTTGATTTTTGAATTTCTTCGATGCGCTTCCATACGTCCAGATTGAGTTCATTCTGGGGCAACACTTCTGAAAAGCCGAGGAGTTCGAGTTCGGAGGCGGAGTAGCCGAGCAGGGTGAGCAAGTACGGGTTGGCGTAGCGACAACGCCCCTCTGCGACTAACAGAGTGCCTTCTGTTGCGGCTTCGACAAACGAACGGTAGCGCTCGGTTGTCGCATGCACCTCTTCGACGGCCTCAACACGTTCGCGGTCGATCTTTCGGCTGTGGCGCATCACGTGGATGAGCAGGAGGGTGACGAGCGCCGTGATCAAGAGTGAAGCGTGAATCAGCCCTCGTTCCAGATGGGTGATTTCCAGTTTGACATCTTCGATGTAGAGGCCGGTGCCGATGACCCAGCCCCACGGGGCAAAGCCTTTGACGTACGACTCCTTCGGTTCTAAGCGATGGGGATCATCGGGCCACTGCCAGACATAGTCGATGTAGCCTTCGTTATGGCGTCGGACCAAATCAGCAAATTCCACAAAAATAGGTGCGCCAAGAGGATCGCGGTAGTTCGTCAGATCATGCCCATCCAGATCAGGCCGGTAAGGGTGCATGATCATGCGAGGAGACATGTCTTGCAACCAGAAATAATCCTTATTCTCGTGACCATAGCGTAGGTCGGCGATACGCTCGCGGGTTTCTGCTTGCGCTTCCTCGAGCGTGATGCGACCTGCTACGACTTGGCGCTCGGCAGCGGCCATGATGCTCCAGGCGGCATGCGTCAGCTCACGGATCATCTCGCGTTTGCGGTCGAGCAAAGCACGCTCGAAAGAGGGAATGAGGAGAGCCCAAATCGCCACGAGAAAAAGCACAATGGCCAGCACCGACGGAATGATGACATGGCGAGCAAAGGTGCGTCGTGTGCGCCGCGCGTGGGTGTAGGCCGCCGAGCTGCGTTCTGAAGACGTCGCAGTCTCCAACTTCAGGGCATTACGTAGCGGTTGCCAGAGACTATTCGGCATGTCGACGCCTAAACCGTGGACGCGACCGTTTTCGGGCGTATGGAAATCGGTGCCAGCGCAGACCAAGAGGTTGAGTTCCTTGGCCACCTGTATCAATCGCGACTGGACTTCTGCCGCCGCCGGGGCATAAAGCGCCTCGATGCCGTCGAGTCCACAATCACGAAGATCAGAAATCAGATCTCGCAACGCACCCTCATCTTGTCGAAGAAAATGTGGATGTGCGAGAAAGACTTTGCCGCCCGCCCGGTGAGCTAGGGCGATCGCATCCGCAGTATCCAGTGGACCTTCAGTCGTAGGCGATGTGTCGCCAGCGGCGGGGCCGGTAGTTCCGGCTCGGCGCATGGCGCCTTCCACGCTCAAAATCGGGGTGTAACGTGTGAGCCGCAGTCGTTTTAAGGCCGACTGCCACTCGGCGTTCGCCGCATCAAAACCGTAGACGAGCAGATGGATTTCTTCGCCTCGCCACGTTGAGGTGAGCTCGGTGCCGTTGATTGTGCCGACACCGAGCCGTTGCAACGCCGCACGGAAGCGAATCGACCCATCCGTTGTGTCATGATCCGTCAGAGCGGCAACGACGATACCGTCGTTTGCTAGACGTTGTGCAAGGTCTTCCGGTTGCAGACTTCCGTCGCTGCAAACAGAATGGCAGTGCAGGTTGATGCGAGTTGTCGCATTCATGACAACGGATGCTTTATTGAATGTTATCGGTTAAGCCTGAGCTGTCACTTCGTTACGCACTGTTTGCTTCTTTGGGGTGAGTAACGACACGACCACGAGGGTCACAAAGCTAAGCGGGATTGAGATGATACCCGGGTTGCTGAAGGGTATGGGGGCGTGGGTCGGGTCCATCCCGTAGATCTTGAACAGCTCTGGAGAGAGCGCAATCAGAACCAACGAAGAAATCATACCCGTCATGATCGACGCCGTAATGCCTTGCGCTGTGGTTCGTTTCCAAAAGATCAGCATGACGAGAGAGGGTAGATTGGCAGATGCCGCAACGGCAAAAGCTAATCCTACGAGGAAGGTCACGTTCACGCCTTGGAAGAGAATGCCGAGGATGATCGCGATGCCACCGATCACAAACGCTGAGATCTTGCCCGCCATAATTTTCTGCCGGTCATCCATTTTGAGCTTCAGAAAACGGTCACAAAGGTCATGTGCCACCGCACCGGATGCGGCGACGATCAGTCCGCTGACGGTTCCCAGCACGGTTGCGAATGCAATGGCCGAGATAATGGCGAACAGCGCTTTGCCGAATGAGCGCGCAAGCAGAGGTGCCGCCATATTACTGTCAGCAGGGTTGATGACGCCACTGATCATCGCGCCTAGCCCCATGTAAAGAGAAAGGATATAGAAAAAGCCGATGGCGGCGATGGCGACGATGGTTGATTTTCTTGCGCTAGCGGGACTCGGCACCGTGTAGTAGCGGATAAGGATATGGGGGAGCGCAGCCGTCCCAAGGAAGAGCGCCAGCATGAGTGAAATGAAATCGAGACGGTCGAGGAGAGAGCCCTGAACCTTGAATTTCATGCCGGGGCGCAAGAGTTGGTTGCCTGCTGTCAGCACGGGGTAGTAGACTTTGACTTTCGAGCCATCGCGATCCGTAAACGTCGTATCCTTCCATCGGCGGATGAGCGTATCTTTCGCGCTCAAGGTCGCAAGGAAAGCAAACGGTGAAACCGAGCCCTTGGGCGCTTCCTCCTGTCCATGAACTTTAACCATGTTGCCAACTTGCCAACTTGCCGCAGGACATTCTCTTTCGATTCGGGGGCTCCGTTTACGTACTGGGTACCGTCCCGCATCTCCACCTCAGACTGGGTTTCTTGTAGCACAGTCTTACCATCTTTGGCGTTGACCAGCCACCAGCTTTCAATCCCGCCACGATCCAGCCGTGCAAAAGATGCTTTAGCAGCGGCGATTTCTTGCACCTCGAGCACGCGTGTGCCGAGTTCGGAGACCGCAAGCAGGCCGTCTTGCTCCGTTGCATCGAGCTCAGCGTACTCGTAGAACGGCACTTGTCCGCCCTGATCCGGACGCGTATTGAAGCCGCGAACGCAGACCGCAATGACCAGCGCCAGCGAGAAGATAATCAACAGACTGCCTTTAAGGAACTGCACGTAGGTGGTCGAGGCCATGCCGGCCGTTGCCACGATGGTGATGACGATGATGCCGACCATGATGACGCCCCAGTGGTGAGCTAGACCCAGAAGCGGTTGCACCAGCACACCGGCACCGACCATCTGCGGGATCAAATAGCACACTGACACGACCAGCGTACTGAGTGCTGCAGCCAGCTTGATGCCGCGCGAGTTGTACTTGAAGTCGACCGCATCCGTGAAGGTGTATTTACCCAGTCGTTTCATCGGTTCAGCGATCACAAAAAGCGCAACGATCCATCCTGCCAAATAGCCGATCGAGTATAAGAATCCATCGTAACCCACGGTGGCGATCATGCCACAGATGCCGAGGAAGGAGGCGGCCGATAGGTAGTCACCTGCGAAGGCAATTCCGTTGACGCCCCAATGGATGTTACCACCCGCCGCATAGTAGCCACTGGCGGTTTTGGTGCGATTTCCGAGATAGAAAGAGAGTCCGATAACGAACACCACAAAGCTGAAAAAAATTGCAATAGCCATGGTTAGTGCGCTCCTTCTTTTTGGGTGCTTTCCAGGGCATGTTCACGCGCTCGGCAAAGCGCATCGTAAACCAAAGCCTGGATCAGAGCGAAAATGATCAGTCCGAAACCGTAGACGGTGGCAAGGTTCAGACCCTGCCACACGGTACGTTCCATCAGTAACGGATTGACCAAGTTGATGGCGACGAACACCACATAGAAGATCAGGTAGCACAGAAACATCCAAATACCCAGTCGCGATTTATAGCTGGCGGCGGGGTCTTTTCCAACGGGGGCTGCAGGCTCATGTAACATTACTTACTCCTCAGTTTGTTGTATTGTACCAGCCGCATCAGACTTCTCGTCCTAGTCGGTCTGTTACTACGCGTAGTAATATGTCATACCCAATCAACGCCGTCAATATTGTTATTGCCTTAATCGGTAGTCGAGCGTTTACACGCTCAACTGTGCGTTGTGTTGCTTTTCAAAGGCTGTGATATCGGCTTCAATCAGTAGGGTTTGTGCAATAGCGTCGAGTCCGTTGAGCAGGATTTTTTTGACGCTGGCCTCAATCTCGAAATGAATCGGTTTGGCGTCTGGAGGCAGGCAGAGGGTTTGTGCTTCCAGATCAACGGCGGCTTCAACGCCTGGGGTTGCACGAACGATGTCGAAGAGGCTATCGACCGTGGCGGGATCAAGTTCGATGCAGAGCAGTCCATTACGCGTACTGTTTCCGAAGAATATATCAGCAAAGGCAGGTACACGTGTTTCACCAGCGCCCTGACTCGGCGCGATGACCACCCGAAAGCCGTACTGCGCAATGGCCCACACGGCGTGTTCGCGACTGGAGCCGCAGCCGAAATTGTTACGCGTGAGCAAAATAGATGCTCCAACGTATTCGGTTTTGTTCAATTCGAATTCAGGATTCAGCGAGCCGTCAGGAAGGTAGCGCCAATCGCTAAAAAGGCCGACCTCAAAGCCGGTACGACGAATGGATTTGAGATACTGTTTGGGGATGATCGCATCAGTGTCGATGTTAGCGCGATCTACGGTAGCGACGATGCCAGTGTGGCGGATAAAAGGTGTCATAAGAGATTAGGGGCTAGGGGTTAGGGGCTGGGGAAACGTTGTCGCAAACTTTGGCTAGGTTCCGCAGATTACAACCATGTGCGGATATCGACAAAGTGGCCTTCGATAGCAGCAGCGGCAGCCATTTGAGGACTGCACAGATGCGTGCGGCCGCCTTTTCCTTGGCGACCCTCAAAGTTGCGATTCGAGGTTGAGGCGCAACGCTCACCTTCGGAGAGACGATCGGGGTTCATCCCAAGGCACATGCTGCATCCGGCGCGACGCCATTCGGCTCCAGCGTCCTTAAAGGCGCGGTCGAGACCTTCCGACTCGGCTTGGGCACGCACGGCCTCCGAGCCTGGAACCACGAGCACGCGCATGCCAGATTTAACCTTACGACCGCGGAAGACGGCTGCCGCCTCGCGGAGATCTTCGATGCGACCGTTGGTGCAACTACCAATAAAGACGGTATCGATCGGAATATCGACAATACGCGTCCCCGGCGTGAGCCCCATATAGTCCAAGGCGTTTTCGCAATCCTTGCGGGTATAGTTGGCGACGTGGTCAGGATCGGGGACGATGCCCGTGACATCGGCCATCAAACCGGGGCTGGTGCCCCAGGAGACCTGAGGTGCCAGATTGGAAATATCAAGCGTGAGCTCGCGATCGTATTTTGCATCGGGATCGGTCGGTAGCGTTTTCCATTCCGCGATGGCGCGTTCGAGGGCTGCACCGCGTGGTGCGAACGGTCGATTGCCGCTGGCGATAAACTGGAAGGTCGTCTCATCTGGAGCCATCAGCCCAGCGCGCGCACCGGCCTCGATGCTCATGTTGCAGATCGACATGCGAGCTTCCATGGAGAGCGCGGTCACGGCAGGGCCCGTATATTCAAGGACAGTCCCAGTAGCGCCTGCAGCTCCGATTTTACCAATTAGATAGAGAATCATGTCCTTCGAGGTGAGCCTGGCTGGGAGTTTTCCGGTGAACTCGACCTTAAAAGTGCGAGAAGGGGACATCCGCAGGGTCTGCGTGGCGAGGACGTGCTCGACCTCGGAGGTACCGATACCGAAGGCCAGCGCCCCGAAGGCTCCGTGCGTGGCGGTGTGTGAATCGCCGCAGACGACGGTGGTTCCGGGCAGGGTCAAGCCTAGCTCAGGACCGATCATGTGGACAATACCCTGATTAGCGCTGTCCATGTCGTAAAGGGTGATACCAAATTCTTTGCAATTTTTTGTGAGCGTATCGATTTGTTCCTGAGCGATCGCCTCCGTGATGGTGCGCTTCGCATCCGTCGGCACGTTGTGATCCATGGTTGCGAGCGTCAACTCCGGATGACGAACCGTGCGGCCGGCCAAACGTAGACCTTCGAAGGCTTGCGGACTCGTCACCTCATGGATGAGGTGGCGGTCGATGTAGATGAGGCACATGCCGTCATTGAGTGTGCGGACAACGTGACGATCCCAAATTTTTTCGTAGAGTGTTTTTCCCATGATCTGTTCCTATTGAAGCGTGAATGAAAATTGAATCGGGGCGAGGCCAGTCCCACACGCTCTCTGTGGAGGTAGGATTCTGCGGCGCTTTTCATGTAGACAAGTATAACCCTTTTTAAGTGTAATTGAAATGCACAAATGTGTATAAAAATGTGCGAGTTGCGAGTTGCGAAATAAGACAAATTCTAACTACCTCCTCTGCGGTCTCAACATACTCCGCACGAAAAATTTAAATACGTTAAACCATTCGATTGAACATAATCCAATTGACTTTCCTTAAGGTGTGGCATAATGTTCTCGCCGTATCGAATGGACGTTTTGCATCTGGGATGATGGTAGGGCGTTTCAAAAATGTAAATTAAGTTGAAAAGGAGTCAAAAATGAGTCAACACTCTGTATCGACAGTTGCCGTCTGCATCACGATGGCTATGGCGGCTCTGCTATGGCCGAAACAGGCGGAAGCACGTATTAAGCTCATCACGTTACCGTTACGGGAGCGGGTGGAAATCCAACTCGATAACCCGAATGCCACGTTAGTGGAAGAGGAGCGTGTTGTTCCGCTCGTCAAAACCGTTGGGGACGATGAGCCGAACCAAGTGGACTTCTCTTGGGCAAATACTGCCATCGATCCGGAAACGATCGTCTTCCGTGTGATCGGGCCAGCAGAAGGGGAGAACAATGCGGGCATGGTTGTCAAAGTGCTTTCCGTCAGCTATCCTCCTAATGAGCAGTCCCTCGTGTGGCAGGTTGCAGCAAGCCAGAGCGGTGCTGCGCGGGTACGTATCAGCTATCTGCTCGGGAATCTCTCGAAAAGTTTTAATTATCGAGCGGTAGCTTCCCATGACGAAACGACGCTTGCCCTCAGTCAGTATATGCGTTTACAGAACTTTGCGAACGAAGAATTTCTTTCGAGCTTCGATGCGGACAAAGGCGCAAACCTTTGGGCAGGCTGGGGCCGCAACTTTACGCGTCCCATTGGCATCAACGAAACGAAAGAAATGCTGGTCGAGAAATTTTCCGATGTACCGGTTCGCAAGACGTATACGTGCAATCCAGCCGAGTTCGACTATCTCGATCGCGCCAAAAACAAGTTGCGTGTTCCCATGCATTATGTTTTGAAGAATGACAAAGCAAACAAGCTAGGCTCGGGTCCCATGCCGTATGGGAAAGTCAGGATTTTTATCGAGCCGAAGGATCCGAAGAACATGGCGACGTCAACGACCTTTTTGGGAGAGGACTGGGGACAATTCACGCCGCTCGATGATGAAATGAAGCTCTATCTGGGCGTTGCGCAGGATGTCGTGGTGACCCGCATTATTGAAAAGAATGATCGCCGCCGCGTTGCCGGCAATCTGTTTAACCACTTGGTCGTGATCAAGTATGAAATTGAGAATTTTAAAGATAAGCCGGTGATACTCGACATCAAAGAGAATCTTCGGCATGTGCGAAGCAAAATCTCGGGTTACAATGACGTGGGTCGCGATGTCCAATGGGAAATCCTTCCCGAGACCAATCTTGACGGCGGATTAGACAAGGAAAAATCAACGTGCGAAGATGCGCTTTTCCATATTCCACTTCCGGCTCGCGATGCGAGCGGAAAAGCCGAAAAGCTAGTGAAACATCTTCACATTCTTTTCCGTAACGAGTGGTAAATCTGCAAAGGTAAAACTAATATGAACTTGAATAAAACTGTTTTTATTGCCGCGCTTGCGCTAGGGTTATTGCCCCTGCTTTGCTCGGCCCGCAACGTTGATCTCTCCACTGTGCCACGACGCGATACGGTACAACTGACCATTTACAACAGCGAAGATCTGACGCTCGTGCGTGAAATGCGGACCTTGACTTTTAAGAAGGGGATCAACGGTCTTCAATTTTCGTGGGCGAATACGCTCATTGATCCATCCTCGGTGGAGTTGAGGTTCTTGACGCATGCTGAAAAACTGGTGCTGCTCGACACCACCTTTCCCCACGACAAGCCACAGATGCTGTCTTGGAACGTGATGAGTGAAGTCGATGGCGATGCCAAGGTCGAGATTACGTATTTTACGAGTGGCATTACGTGGAGCGCCGATTACGTTTTGACCAGCGACGTCGATGAAAAGAATCTTTCTTTTGAAGGGTTTGTTCGCGTGACGAATAACAGTGGAGAGGCTTACGAAGACGCTCAGGTTCGCCTTGTCGTGGGCACCATCAATCTTGTTGAAAAAATCGCACAGCTCGCCCGAATCCCGATGGATGATGTAGCCAAGCTTGAAAAGGGTGTCAGACAAGAGATCTGGCGTTCCGTAGCGAAAGTGGCAATGATGCCGATGGCAGCAGGGGGAAGCATGATGATGGACGCCCCAATGGCCGAAGAAAAAGAAATTGTGAAGGAAGGGCTCTCGGAATACTTTATCTTCAGTATCCCTGGCGTTGAAACGATCCCAAACGGGTGGTCAAAGCGGTTGCGGGCGATTGAAGCCGCTCCTGTGCCGTTCAAGGTACAATACCGCTATCGCCCCGTTCAATACGGCGATCAACTCGTCCGAATGTATGTCTTCACGAACAATGAGGAATCGAAGCTCGGTGGCTCGCCCTTGCCCGACGGAACGATCCGGATTTTTCGTCAAAACGGCTGCGAAGGTCTTTCGTTCCTCGCACAAGAATCGACGAAGTATATCCCGATCGGGGACAAGGTTGAGGTCAACCTTGGCGTTGATCCTGAAGTGATTTTTGAGCTCATCAAATTACGTGCATTCCGCGATAATATTTGGATGCAATTAAATGGCGCCGATGTATTCCGACGTGTAGAGGATGGTGCTCCAGCGATTGACATCAACAGCTCAGTCCGAGGCTGGGACGACCATGAGATTTATACGCAACGGATCCGCAACTACACGGCGAAACCCATCGAGGTTGAAGTCCGCCGTGCGTTCTCTGGGCACGTCGAGTTCCGAAGCGCTTTGCCGGGCGTTAAATTATATGATTTCCAAACGCCGGAGTTTATGATCACGGTCCCAGCAGGAAAGAAGTCGGACAGTTTTTTCGAGATTCTCCGCCATCAGGGACGTAATGCGAAGCAGAGTCATATCATTCTCATCAAATCAGACGTGACTCCGTAGCGATTGCTTGAGCGGATTTTGCAAATTCAACAAAATAGACTTACCTCTGATCAGTTTTGGAAAGGTGTTCCTTTTCGCGCCAGGGAAAGAATGCGCATGACCTCAAGGGACTCCTCTAGGGTGACACGGAAAGCTTTACCATTTCGAATTGTTTCATAGAGCGCATCCCAGATGCTACTTGGCCCGATATCTTTTCGAACCTCTATGCTTTCTTGCACCCATGGGAGGACTTCCTTGGTCCCGAAGCCACTAAATTCAGGGTTACCAGACTTTGCGCGTCGAGAGGGGAGTTTGACTTTCGGATCTAAGTATTTAAGTTCGATGGTTCTTTCGTCTGAGGTCAAGGCTCCTTTGGAACCCGCTACCGAGAACACGGGTTCGCCAATGGCCATGCCACCGCTGATTTCAAGATCGACAACAATTCCATTTTCTCCGCGTAGAACGATTTTGAGATGATCTTCAGCGTCACCGACGGCCGCAATTTTCTTTAGATCGCTCCACATAGAAGCTACGGGCGATCCGAGGAACTGAAGTGCGTGATCGACAATATGGGGGCCCCAGTTGAGGAGTTGCCCACCGCCTGCATTGATAATGGTTTGCCAGTCGTCGCGTCGTGAATAGTTCAATCGTCTCAGTTTGATTTCGTAAACTTTGCCAATTTTTCCAGAACGGATAATGTCCTCAATCTGGTTGAATGCAGCTTCAAAGCGGCGGTTGTGGCGAATAAAAAGCTTGCCGGGATACTTCTTAGCAGCCCTCATCAGCACTTTAGCTTCCCCATAGTTCATGGCAATCGGCTTTTCGCAGAAAACAATTTTGCCAGCAGCTAACGCTTTAATGCAGTGCGCGACGTGATCCGACGAGCGCGTGGCGATGCTCACCACTTCGACATCTGGATCCGCGATGAGCTTGTCAATGGAAGCGTATGCCTTAGCGCCAAACTTTTCAGTAACGTACTCTCTGCGTGCCTTCACAGGATCGCAACCGGCGAAAATTTCGAACATTGCTGGGCGCTCTTTAAGCTCGTTGCAATGCATTTTTGCTCCGGCGCGCCCGAGGCCCACAATACCGACACGAATTGGTTCTTTTGTTGCGCTCATATAGATTAGAGTTCCACGATGATTTAATGATGGCGATAGACTTGACTGCATAAATTTCAGATAATGCTACCAAACTGTGCTTTTGGGGTCAAGCTTGAGCATTGGTTAAACTTCTGCTCGCGAAAAACTTCTGCTGACTACAGTCTACTGACTCCTGAGCGCTTCAAACTATTTTGAGAAGCATCCCTATAAAAATAATAATTGTTTTTTCGTGTTTTTTATTTGAAATCAGTGTAAGATGGAAGACATCTACAATGTTAATGGTTCGAATAAACGAACAAGGAGCTCATTCCGGTCGGATGCATTAGCAAAACAAAAAAAAACTAAAAAACATGAAAACACAATTCATCGCGGTTTATGCGCTTATGCTTGCAGCTTCCGGCACTGTGCTGGCTCAACAACTCAACCCCGAAGAGGTAAAAATGAATAAAACGCTGTACGATTTCACCGTCACCAATAATCAAGATGAAGCGGTGTCGATGTCGGTGTATAAAGACAAAGTGCTACTCTTGGTGAACACCGCCAGCAAATGCGGCTTCACACCGCAATACAAGGGATTAGAAGCACTTTATCTCAAGTACAAGGACCGCGGGCTCGTTGTCATTGGATTTCCCTGCAATCAGTTCGGGAAACAAGAGCCCGGAACGGCAGAAGAGATCGCCTCATTCTGTGAGCTAAACTATGGCGTGACTTTCCCGCTGATGGCAAAAATAAATGTTAATGGCAAGGATGCCGATCCGCTCTATGTTTTTCTAAAGGAGCAAGCTCCAGGAAGCGTTACCAATGCCATCAAGTGGAATTTTACCAAGTTCCTCGTCTCACGTGATGGCACGTCAATCAAGCGCTTTGCATCAGCTGATAAGCCAATCGATCTTGAGAAGGATATTGAAGCGCTTCTCGCGAAGTAGAGTTTCCACTGGGAGAATAGGCATCTTGCCCGTTCAACGTAGTGCGGGTATTGCGGTTAATCCACCCGCTTACGCGTTCGTCCCTTTACTTTTCGAGGAAGTTCGCGACAAATTTTTTGGGAGCACGATACATCTGTGGCTGCGATCGATGATCGGGGCCGATTCCGGCTTCACCGAAGCCAGCTACAGCATTTGATCACGATCTCAACGGGGTACGGTTCGCGACAAAGTTTCGGCAAAGATTTTACTTACTCTACTCGCAACGCATCACTCGCAACTAGAAACTTTCACAGGAGCACGGACATTCCTGTCCGTGAATGAAAACGGGTTGGAAAACCCGTTCTCCGTTCTCGCACCTAACGACTCGCACTCGCCACCGCCGATTTCATTTACGGCACTGGGATCTCGTTGAGGATGCGCGTGATGAGTTTGTCCGAAGTGACATCCTCAGCCTCCGCTTCATACGTGATGATGAGGCGGTGTCGCAGAACATCGTGCGCGATTTCCTTAACGTCTTGAGGTGTTGCATAGGCGCGACCATGCATCATAGCATTCGCACGCGCGGCGAGGTTCAAATAGAGCGAAGCACGTGGTGATGCGCCGTAGCTGATATAGGGACGCATGTCGGCAAGTTTATACTTCTCCGGTTCACG
>CAZUAY010000064.1:0-15354 GCA_964618405.1 uncultured Lentisphaerales bacterium | reverse complement strand
CAAACCCGAACACGGATGCCATCGACGACACCTCCGCCTTCGGAATCCTACGTTTCAAATAAATACCAACCTTCATAAAAGGAGATTCCACCATGAAATGCTCGCAGACGTCTGCACTGGCAATCTTTGTAGTAACCTTAGGCGGCTTCTCGCCGTCGCTCCATGCCACCGAGTATTTCGTGGCACAGGCTGGGCAGACGCCCAGCGACTATCGATCTTGGGAAACGGCCGCGAGCAATATTGCCGATGCGGTGGCTCTGGCTGTGAACGGCGACACGGTCTGGGTGGATGCAGGGAACTACCCACTCGCCGAGACGCTCCTGATCACCCAAAACATCTCACTGCGCGGCACTAACGGAACGGTCACGCTCGATGGCAGTGGGACTGTTCGTTGCCTTGACATGCCCAGTGCCACCGCAACCCTTGCCAACCTGACCTTCGCCAACGGCTACACCACAGGCTCCGGCGGCGGCGTGTCCCTGTGCAATGGTACCGTCACGAACTGCGTTTTTTTCAACAACACCGCCGTGACCAACGGAGGTGGCGCTTACGCCGGGACACCCGGTACCGCCAAATTCTACGACTGCCGCTTCGTCGGAAACCACTCCGCCACCACTATTCTTTACAATGGCGGCGGCGGTGCCTACGCTGCCAACGCCCAGCAGTTTTATCGTTGCGAGTTTACAAACAACACAGCCGCAGGGTATGGCGGAGGCGGGAATGCCGAGAACAAACAGCAGTTTTATGACTGCCGGTTCGAGGACAATCTGGCCTTCGTTTCAGGAGGTGGCCTGTATTTCAGGAACGGCTCCGGTGAGGCGGGCGGACTGGTGACAAATTGCACCTTCCGCAGCAATGTCGCCAGCAACTCGTACGGCGGCGTATACATGTATTATGTCAATATCTTCGATTCCCTCATCCAGAGCAACCGGGCTGTCACGGGAGACGGCGGAGGTCTGGGCATTGGAGGTCCCGCAAATTTCACGCTGGGAGTCGTAACCAACTGCATCATCAGCGACAACACAGGGGCAACTACAGGCGGAGCCACGATCGGGCCCTACGGCGCACTGAGGAATTGTCGCATCCTGCGGAACCATGCAACCGGCGGCACCTGGAGTCAAGGCGCTGGCGGCGTTACATTCGGCACGGGTGCACGGATGGACGACTGCATCGTCGCGGAAAACATAGGCGATCTATGCCCCGGAGGCGTCATCGGCAGCTATGGAACTCCCCTGAAAAATAGCCTGATTCGTAACAACAAGGGCTACTCGGCCGGCGGCGTGTTTCTCTTGTATGGTGCATCGATCGAGTCCTGCACGATCGCGGGCAATCAGGGCGGCGGAGGTTACAGTGGCGGGATCTACAACCGCGGCATCAACGCCGATCAAGTAACATTTTACAACACGATTATCTACGGCAACGTGGCCGGAGTGAACAGCAACTATTACCTGACCTCAGGCCGCCCTGTTGCCTTTACAAACTGCTGTTTTGCGCCGGCTCTCACGGAGCAGGCGGTCATCGATAATTCGTTCGGCAATGTGATTTCCGCCCCGCGTTTCGTGGACGCCGCTGGCAGCAACTATCATCTGCGCAGTTCGTCGCCCTGCTTTAACACCGGGCTGAACCGAAGCTGGATGACCGGCGCATTGGACCTCGACCGAAATCCTCGGATCCGCTACGGGCAAGTCGATATGGGCTGTTTTGAAGCGCTGCTTCTGGGCTCGTTGTTGCAGATTCGCTAAACAAGCTCCGGCCGCAACCATGTTTGCAAGTTCAAGATTAAATAAAATGGTTGTAATGGTCACGGTGGTGCGGTTTTGACCCTTTGCGGTAGTTTAAAAACCTTTCGGATACTGGGAGCAGATGCATCTTGCCTGTGCAGATGCTCTTGCTACGCCAAACAGGCAAGATGCCCGTTCTCCCAGTGGCAGCGTGACTGCGTTGACACGGCCACTAGCACGCCCTGACCGAAAAGAATTCGATCGATCTAATCGGTGGAATGTCCAATAGCCAACAAGGAATATCCAATGCCCAAATGCGTGATCGCGTCCGAATCGCAGAATAATAGCTCACAAAGTCTCCCACTAGCGACTAGCCACTAGCGACTAGCGACTGGGTGCGAGCCAAAATTGGTCGCACCCTAAAATTTCCGGAAAAATTTTCAGAAAACCCATTCTCTGACTCGCAACTCACCACTCGCAACTCGCAACTAAAATTTTCGGAGAAAATTTTCAGGATTGACTCACAAGGGGCGTATTGCTACCATACACCCGCATTGGTTTCTCACTAATAGCGGCTGCTCACGGAGGGCACATGGGAAATCATCTATTCATAATAAGAAAGTGTGACCAGAAATGATCGTTTCAACAAAGTTGCTGTTCGAGCACGCTTACGGCAAGTATGCTATTGGCGCATACAATATTAACAACGCAGAGCAGATCATGGGCCTTTTTAAGGGTTGCATCGATAGTCAGGCTCCGTTCATCATCCAAATTTCAAAGGGTGCCCGTTCTTACACGGATAAGAAGTTGCTTGAGGCGATGATTCGTGCAGCAGACGACATTTTCCCCATGGCAATCTTCGCCGTTCATCTTGACCATGGCGATGAAGCGTCTTGCATGGATTGTATTGCGAGCGGTTTTTACAGCTCAGTTATGATCGATGCGTCGGCGGAATCGTTCGACGAAAACATCGCGATCACGAAGCGAGTTGCTGATGCGGCACATGCCAAGGGCATCTCCGTCGAGGCAGAGCTTGGACAGCTCGGCGGCGTCGAAGAGCACGTTTCCGTTTCGGAAGCGGATGCGAAGCTCACCGACCCGAAAGAGGCCGTTGAATTCGTGAAGCGCTCGGGCTGCGACTCCCTCGCTTGCGCAATTGGCACAAGCCATGGCGCCTACAAGTTCTCGGGCACTCAGGGACTTCACTTCGAAGTTGTGACCGAAATCGCCAAGGTACTTCCTCGCTTCCCCCTCGTCATGCACGGATCAAGCTCTGTTCCGCAGGACGAAGTCAAGCGCATCAACGCCGCTGGCGGCAAGCTCCCCGGAGCCAAGGGTGTGTCTGAAGAGGACATCCGCAAGGCTGGCAAGCTTGGCGTAACCAAGATCAACATTGACACCGACGGACGCCTCGTTTGGTGCCGCGTCCACCGTGAATATTTCGTCGAGCATCCGGAGAATTTCGATCTCCGCCCGGTCGGCAAGGTCTTCATGGCAGAGTACGCTAAATATATTGCGGCCAAGAATGAAGTTCTCGGATCCGCAGGGCAGCTTGAGTCAGTACGCGAGTACATCAAGAACGCCAAAGGATAATCATTAACAACGGTAAATCGGCCTAGGCTCGCAGCCTAGGCTGGTTTGCGTCATGGAGAACAACGAAATGGCAGAGAAAATCATGGTCGACGGCAACGAAGCCGCCGCAAGAATTGCTTTTAAGTGCAGCGAAGTCTGTGCAATTTATCCGATTACGCCGTCCTCGCCAATGGCGGAGTGGTGTGACGAGTGGGCTTCCCGCAAGGGCAAGAATATCTGGGGTACCACGCCGCACGTGATCGCTTTAGAGTCCGAAGGTGGTGCAGCAGGTGCCGTTCACGGCGCGCTGACGACAGGTGCTTTGACGACGACCTTTACCGCATCGCAGGGTCTCTTGCTGATGATTCCGAACATGTACAAGATCGCAGGCGAATTGACGTCTTGCGTCTTCCACGTTTCCGCCCGCGCACTTGCGTATCAGGGGCTTTCAATTTTCGGCGACCACAGTGACATCATGTCCTGCCGCCAAACTGGCTTTGCGATGCTGGGCGCCGCGAGCGTCCAAGAAGTCGAAGACATGGCGCTGATCGCGCATGCATCGACGCTGGAGAGCCGTATCCCGTTCGTTCACTTTTTCGATGGTTTCCGTACCTCCCACGAAGTGCAGAAGATCGATGCGATCGACGATGAGACCATCCGCGCGATGATTGAAGACGAATTCGTCTTCGCACACCGCAAGCGTGGTCTGACCCCAGATCGTCCTTCGATGCGCGGTACCGCTCAGAATCCGGACGTGTATTTCCAGGGCCGCGAAACGGTGAACCCGTTCTACGCCGCCACGCCGGGAATCGTCCAGAAGAACATGGACAAGCTGGCCAAGTTGACCGGCAGAGCTTACAAGCTCTTCGATTACTATGGTGCGCCTGATGCTGAGAACATCATCATTGCGATGGGTTCTGGAATTGATACCGCTCACGAAACCGTCAACAAGCTCGTGGCAATGGGTGAGAAGGTTGGCCTTGTGAAGGTTCGCCTCTATCGTCCGTTCTCTGTTGAAGCGTTCGCCGCTTCACTCCCTTCTACAGTTAAGACCATCACGGTCCTCGACCGCGTCAAGGAGCCGGGTTCCATCGGTGATCCGCTTTATCTCGACGTGCGCACGGCGCTCGGCGAGGCCATGGAGCTCAAATTGCTCAAGGTGCCCCGTTACCCGAGAACGCTGGCTGGCCGCTACGGCCTCGGCTCGAAGGAATTCACGCCTGCCATGATCAAGGGTGTCTTTGATAATGCCAAGGCCGAAACGCCGAAGAACCACTTCACGGTGGGCATCGAAGACGACGTTTCGAACCTCTCGATCAGCTACGATCCGACCTTCGTCCTCGCACACGCCGGACGTAAGGAGTGCATGTTCTACGGTCTCGGATCCGATGGAACCGTCGGCGCCAACAAGAACTCGATCAAGATCATCGGCGACGAGACGGATAACTTTGCCCAGGGCTACTTCGTGTATGACTCGAAGAAGGCGGGTGGCATCACGGTCTCGCATCTTCGCTTCGGCAAAGAAGCGATCCAGAGCCCTTACCTCTGCACCAACGCCGACTTCGTCGCGTGCCACAACTACTCCTTCGTGGAGAAGTACGACATGCTCTCGAACGTCAGAAAGGGTGGAACCTTCCTCCTCGCCAGCCCATTCTCGGCAGACGAGATCTGGAATCATCTTCCGGACGAGATCGAGAAGCAGATTATCGACAAGCAGTTGAAGTTTTATGTCGTTGATGCTGTCAAACTCGCGATGGAAATGGGCATGGGTGGTCGTATCAACACGATCATGCAGACCGCCTTCTTCAAGATTGCCGATATCATTCCAGAAGTCGAAGCCATCGCGCTCCTGAAGAAGTATGCCAAGAAGGCTTACGGCAAAAAGGGTGACGACGTCGTGAAGGCCAACTGGGACGCCATCGAAGCCGCATCTGATGCTGTGTTCGAGGTCAAGTATCCCGCAAAGGTCTCGGGTCTCAACAAGATGCCACCGATCGTTCCGGTCGAAGCCCCAGAATTCGTGCAGAAGATCACGGCCGAGATCATCGCCCAGCGCGGTGACAGCCTGCCGGTCAGCGCGATTCCTAACGACGGCACCTGGCCTGTTGGCACGACCCAGTGGGAGAAGCGCAACATTGCCACCGAGATCCCCGTTTGGGATCCGACCGTTTGTATTCAGTGCCTCACCTGTTCGACCGTGTGTCCGCACGCGGCCATCCGTGGCAAGGTCTACACCGCTGGCAAGCTCGCCCGCGCACCGGAAACATTTAAGTCCACCGATGCCAAAACTAAGGAATTCGAAGGCAAGAAGTTTACGCTTCAAGTTGCGCCAGAAGACTGCACCGGTTGCGGCGCCTGCGTGCATTCCTGCCCGATGAAGGCCAAGGGTGCTATCGTGATGAAGGATCAACTTCCGCTCCGTGATGAAGAGGCCAAGAACTTCAAGTTCTTCTTGGGCATTCCCGAATACGACCGCGCCAAGCTCAACCTCGGCACCGTCAAGGGATCGCAACTCTGCCGTCCGCTCTTCGAGTTCTCCGGCGCGTGCGCTGGATGCGGCGAAACTCCGTACGTGAAGCTCCTGACCCAGCTTTTCGGTGACCGTACCGTCATCGCGAACGCCACGGGTTGCTCTTCCATCTACGGCGGCAACCTGCCCACCACACCGTACACGACACGTGAAGACGGTCGCGGCCCAGCCTGGTCGAACAGCCTCTTCGAGGACAATGCCCAGTTTGGTCTTGGCATGTACATGACCTTCGAAAAGTTCAACGGCTTTGCCCTCGAACTCTGCGAAAAGCTCATCGTCTCCGAGTTGGCCCCTTCGAAGATGCGCAACATCCTCGCAGAAATTCGCGATGCCCCGCAGAGCACGAACGAAGAGATCGAAGCGCAACGCGCTCGCGTCGCTTCGCTCAAGGAAATGCTCGAAGCGTGCGAAGGCCCGGACTGCAAGCAGCTCCTCTCCCTCGCGGACTACTTCGTTCGCAAGTCGGTGTGGATTCTTGGTGGTGACGGATGGGCTTACGATATCGGCTACGGCGGCCTCGACCATGTTCTTGCCACGGGCAAAAACGTCAAGGTGCTTGTTCTCGATACCGAAGTGTATTCCAACACCGGCGGTCAAGCTTCTAAGGCAACGCCATTGGGTGCCATTGCGAAATTCGCAGCAGGCGGCAAGGCCCAAGCGAAGAAGGATCTTGGCATGATCTCGATGACGTATGGCAACATTTACGTCGCGCAGATCGCCATGGGTTCCAACACGGCGCAGACGGTTAAGGCCTTCACGGAGGCTGAGGCGTATGACGGACCGGCACTGATCATTGCGTACTCGCATTGCATCAGTCACGGCATCGACATGCGTACCGGTATGGACAATCAGAAGTTGGCGGTTGATACGGGACACTTCCCGCTCTATCGCTTCAATCCTGACAATATTCCGCTCGGCAAGAACCCGCTCACGATCGACAGCAAGCCACCCAGCAAGGACTTTGCTGAGCAAGCTGAAGCAGAAATCCGCTTCAAGCAGTTGCAGAAGCAGGATCCAGAGACAGCGAAGGTCATGGTTGCAGAAGCCGATAAGCGCTTCAAGGCCAAGTACGAAATGCTGACCAAACTGGTCGGCGTTTACGCGCCAAAAGAGGCGTAAGTCTCACGGTATAATCAATACCAACTAATAAAAGGGCGGAACCGAAAGGCTCCGCCCTTTTTATTGCGTGTTTCGGGTTAATCGAATGCAGCGAACCCGGGGGCTTCACCACGGAGACACCGAGGCACGGAGTTTTTGCTCGTTATGTAATCTCGAAGAATGAATTCAAGATTACATAACGAGGGGGCATTAGATTAGCCGGACTTTCGCTATTCGCGCCGTTTTACTGACTGCCGTGAGTTCCATCGAGAGAAATACCTTAGAAAAGTAGCCGGAGACTGGCGAGGGTGGCCAAGACCGTCACCAGCGTATCAAATGTCTTCTGGTTGATCCGCTTGGCAATGAAAACACCGGTAGTCACGCCGATGACCAGCGCTGGAATCATAAAGAAGTTGATTTTCAGGCTCGCTCCCGTAATCATGTTTTGCTGCACCATGAAAGGGACTTTTATCCAGTTCACGATAAAGCAGAACCAGGCACTCGTGCCGAGGAAAGTTGCCTTCGACAGTTTTAGGCTGAGTAGATACGCACCGATAACTGGGCCTGCTGCGTTCGCCAGCATTGTGGTCACGCCGCCCAGCGATCCCATGAAGGCGGGAAAGATGTATTTTGCTGGGCCCGTGAATTCCTTGCGGTCTGGATTTCGGGCAGATCGTACCCGCCTGATCACGTGGATAGCTAGAATGAAAAGCACCGTGCCACCGATAATGGGTTTCATCTGCGAATCTTGAATCTTGCCCAGCAGAAGCCATCCCACAACCACGCCGAAAATCGCCCACGGAAGCGCGCGCAGAAGGTCGGGAACACTCAAGGATTTGCGCCAGTACGCAAGCGCGAATAGATCGCCGACGACGAGCATCGGCAAGACAAGGCCCGTGGAAGCCTTGCCAGGGATCACCATGGCTACGAAAGGGATCGCCATGATGCCGACTCCAGGGACGCCGCCTTTGGATATGCCTTGAATAAATGCAGCGAAGAATAGATAAGTCCAACCTATTGTCTGAAGATCGCCAAATTCCATTTTAAAATACTCCAATACAAGTACGAATACAAAATTGATAAGGAGCGGACTCTACTGCCTCAGTCTCGTTTTTGCAACCAAAAGTAGAGAGGGCGCGAATCGATTAGCTATCGGGGTTGGAGTTACGAGTACGTTTCGTGGGGGGTGATCTCTGTGCCACACTGCGTTTCGCAACGCATCCGGTGGCGGATAAGAGACAAGAATTGTTGCCGCCGGTAATCGGTCAGTGACGGGGGGTGCCCCGGTTGACGGCCCGATTACCGGCGCGAGTTGCGAGTCGCGAGTGGTGAGCCTGTAGCCGCGATCGGGGATCGCGGACGATTCCGGCCTCACCGAGGCCAGCCACAGTGGAGAAGTTGCGAGTAGTGACTTGCCGCTGGCAAGGAAACATTGACGCGGTACGCGAGAAAGAATACACTTACTTCATTCGTTTGACGTAGCTTTTATGCGAAGTTAGGCTCAACAACACTGTGGTTATCGAATTGAAAGGACGCTAAAATGGTAAAAGTAGAAGTATACTATTCAAGTGTATGCGGTCTTTGCACGAAGGCTTTGGACTTCTTTCGGAGCAGAGGGGTGACATTCACGGCATACGCAATAGCGTGGGATGCAGACAAGGACGAATTTATTGATTCTGCTAACACGCGCGAAATGCTCAAGAGGTGTGGAGAAAACGTCGATTTTGTGCCACAGATATTTATCGGTGATACCCACATTAAGGGGTGGCGAAAGCTTAAACCGCTGATAGAGTCAGGAGAAATCGACAGCCTGCTTCTGAAATCGGAATAGCGGCTAGTTGCGAGTCGCCAGTCCCACGCGAGTATTACGTGCACAGGCAAGATGCCTATGCTCCCAGTGCGCGGCGAGTATTATGTGCACAGGCAAGATGCCTAGGCTCCCAGTGCTAAAACGGATCCTAAAACGGGTCGAAAAACGCAACGCGGATAGGAACGGATTTTGACTACTTGACGCTTTGATGCTTTGACGCTGGTTGGGAGTCATTCGGGCAAGTGACGAGGACGACGCGTTTACTCTGCCACTAATTCTACGCTCAAGCTAGGGCCTAAGGCCTAGAACCTAGAACCTTTAGCCTCGCTCCAATCGGCACGTCGGGCAGCCAGCCAGATTGTGTCTCCAGCGTTTGTTTCGCCGCCCATCCACCCCAAGCCATTCGACCGGGCGCTAGATTTCGTACCAATCTCTTCACGATCCCGTGGTCGTCGAGAAAGAGCACGTCGATTGGGAAGCGCATGCCGAAGGTATGAATCAGGTTGCATCGCGGAATCAACATGAACTCCTCCGTGGGAAGACTATCGCGCTGAAGTAAGCCCCGCGTACGTTCGCGTGCAGTTTCAGCCACGAAACACTGCCACGAGGCGTCGCCGCATTTGATTACGATTGTTTTCAAGAGTGTTGGGAGAGGATTCGTTGGGAGAGGGGCTTGAATTGCTGATCTGGCAGATCGGCCCGATCCGCTGGATCCGGCGGATTATTGCCTATCCCTTTTGCAGGCAGGCAGTTGACTGCTCCTACAGCTTATGAAATTCGCGGAAGCTCTTGTCGGCCTCGTCCCCCATGTAGCGCGCACGTGCACGTTGATCCGTCTTACGTAGATCGATCAGGATAAGTCCGTCAACGACATCGCTGAAATCAGTATCGAGATTGAACGACAAAATTTTGCCGCCTAGCTTTAAGTATTGTTTGATGAGGATAGGAATTCCCTTGTGATCCTTCTCGATGTCCTGAATGATGGTTGAAACCTCGTCCACATTACTGATAATGCCTGCGAAATCGGGATTACGCCATTCTTCCTTGCGCCCCCGATCACGAGGCGGTTTCCGAGGCTTGACGAGTCGCGAAAGTTCCGTGGCAAAGTTGGACAGGCGCAGCGATCGCAGCAACAAATTGCGTGACGAGTCGCGATAGTCGGCGGTAATGCTTACCGGGCCGAAGAGGTTGGTGTATTGGGGATTGTGTGCAATGAATGTGCCGATTCCTTTCCAGAGGAAGAGTAGGGGTGCGAACGTACGCTGATACTCAGGCCGGACAAAGGAGCGCCCCAGTTCCAAGGCGGGCTGGAACTTATTGATCAATTTGATGTTAAATTTAAAGAGCGTGTGCGTGTAAAGCCCCTCTACGCCGTACTTTTTACAGATTTGATCAGCCAAGCCCAGCCGGTAAGCGCCGACAATCTGTCGGTTCTTGGTGTTCCAGAGGAAGAGGTGATGATAGTGGGAATCGAAGACATCGATATCCTTGCTCCGACCGGTTCCTTCGCCGACGGCGCGGAATGTAATCTCGCGCAAACGCCCGATCTCGCGCATGAGCGAAGACTTTTCATCTAGCCTCGTGATATAGACCTGAAGATCGCCGCCACTCAGCAGATAAGCATCCTTAGGTAGCGCTGCAATTTCCGCTTCAACTTTTTCTACAGGCGTCTCTGCAAGGATTTCTTGTTGAATGATGGCAGCTTGCTTCTTCTTACGCCGAATTTGCAGGAGCTTATGCCGACGTACCTTTTCACTCCGCGCCTCAAGCGCATACGTTCGAAGCCTAAAATATTTCGTCAGCTCCTCATCGCTTTTGAATTTGGCCATCTCGGAAGGCGTTATAGGCGAACCAATATGGGCTTCGATCGTACTGCTGGTTTTCTTGCTCGTCATGGTCGGCAACAGCACCGTTCGAAGACGCGGATGAATAAGGCCGGCGAGCTGGAAGAGCGCAGGATTACGTCCCGCAAAAAACATCGGCACGACGGTCGCATTCGTTTTTCTGGCAATCCCCGCAATGGTTGTAGACCACGCTGGATCGCGGACGCGTCCGCTTTTCAGATCAATGCTCGATACTTCGCCGGAGGGGAAAACGCCTAGAATGTGCCCTTGCTTCAGCCATTTCATGGTTTCGAGCAGTGGGCCTACATTTTGCTTTTTGGATGCTGTTGTGCCGAAAGGATTCACCGGAATAAACATATCGCGCATCTCGGGGATGAGCTGGAGCATGTAATTGGCCATGGCCTTGGCGTCTTGGCGCACAGAATTTAGAATGCTCAGCATCACGACGCCTTCAATACCCCCGAACGGATGGTTCGAGACGACAATCACTGGCCCCTCTTTGGGGATCCGGGCCTTGTCTTCATCAGAGCATACAGTCTGCACGTCCATCCCGATCAAGATATCATCGCAAAAATACCGCGTTGCATCTTCCAGTTGGCACTTTCGACCGTCAAAGATGATTTTATCCAGCTTATGGAGCCCCACGGCACGTTCCACTAACTTGCGGGTAATGGAATTCCGAAAACCCACAGGCACAGTTGCGGGATCTATTTTAAAAACACGACTGTCTTCTTTCTTTCTCATGGCGAAACATTCTAATCATTGCCCGACGGTTAATGCTGCATCCGCTAGGTATGCGGACTTTCTCAAGTTCACCTCCATTATACTACAGAGTGCAACTGTCATGCAAGAGAGACAATTAATTTCGCGATAAGCGAATGGACAATGTCAACCCTTGCATGTTAGAATTAGGCTTGTGATTTCATGACGAACAAACTTGTTTAAAAATGGCTGAAAACTTAACACCGATGATGCGCCAGTTCCAGCGCATCAAATCCGAAATCGCCGCGGACGTGCTGGTCATGTTCCGGCTTGGCGATTTCTATGAAATGTTCTACGAGGATGCCCAAAAGGCAGCCCCGATTCTGGGTGTCGCGCTCACAAAAAGATCGGCCTATCCGATGTGCGGCATTCCGCACCACGCCCTCGATGCCTATCTTGCCAAGCTGATCCGAGCCAATTGTAAAATCGCCATCTGCGACCAAATGGAAGACCCTGCCACGGCCAAGGGCATCGTTCGGCGCGAAATCACCCGCATCGTCACACCTGGAACGGTCACGGAAGAAAACGTCCTTCAGGACGACCGCAACAATTACATCGTGGCCTTGGCTGATGGTGGCACGTCTGGCCTGGCCTTCGCCGCCCTCGATCTGTCCACCGGCGAGCTTCTGGTCGAAGTCCATCCCGACAAAGCGTCCCTCTCCGATTCCATTCGTCGCCTCTCCCCCGGTGAAGGCATCGCCCCCGCCGCTGAGGACGGCGTCACGCCCAGCCCCGAAACCACCGCTCTCATGCACCAAGCGGGCATCAAGTGCGTCACCCCCGTCGACACCTGGTTCTTCGACCCATCCGCCGCCTATGGTACGCTCACCCGCCATTTCGGCGTTAAATCTCTCGAGGGCTTCGGTTGCGAAGGCCAACCCGCCATCGCCCAAGCCGCCGGTGCCCTAATCCAGCATGTCCGAGAAAACCTGCGGCGCGACTTGTCACACGTCAAAACCATCCGCCTCTGCCAAACCTCGGGTTTCATGGCGCTCGATGATTCTACGTGCGAACATCTCGACCTTCTGCCCAGCAGAAACCGCGAGGCCTCGGTCACGCTGTACGGTGTCCTCAATGCCACCCGCACGCCCATGGGCGCACGACTCCTTCATCGCTGGATTTCGCGTCCGCTTCAAGACATCGATGAAATCCGTGCTCGTCACGAAGCCGTTGAAAGGCTGACCAAGACCCGCACCGTGTTGACCCCGGTGCGCGATCTACTCAGCGAGGTGCGCGATCTCGAACGCACCATCGCGCGTATTTCCCTCGGACGTGGGAATGCCCGTGATTTGCAAGCCATCGCAACCGCGCTCAAGGCCGTGCCACGGCTCCGCGAGAAGCTCGCCCCTGCCCTCGAAACGAAAGCAGGCTTTCTCCAGCACACGTTTACCGGGCTCCGCGATCTCCCGCTCCTCACCGCTGCGATCGAGTCCACCCTCGTCGAGTCGCCCCCCGCGACGCTTTCCGACGGCGGCATTATCCGCGCCGGGGTGAATGCCGAACTCGACGATCTCCGCGATGCCGCTTCGAATGGTCGCGCGTGGATTGCCCGCTACCAAGCCGAACAGAGCGCGCTTACCGGCATCAAGACGCTCAAGGTCAAGTTTAACAACGTCTTTGGCTACTTCATCGAAGTCTCCACCGCGCAACTTGCCAACGTCCCTGAAAACTATCAGCGCAAACAAACGCTGGTCAACGGCGAACGCTTCACCACGCCAGAACTGAAGGAACGCGAAGAGAAGATCACAGGCGCTGCCGGCCGCGCGCTCGTCATGGAAACCGAAATCTTCGATGCCCTTCGCGAACAAGTCGTCGCCGAAACAGCGGCAATCCAAGAAACCGCCGCCGCCCTCGCCGCCCTCGATGTGATCTGCTCGCTCGCCGATCGGGCCCTCGCGCTGGGCTACGTGCGTCCGGAAATGACGACAGACGATTCACTCCACATCGTTTCGGGACGTCATCCCGTCATCGAACAACTTCCCGAGGCCGAGCGCTTTGTGCCAAACGACGTGGATTTGAATGGTAGCACACGCCAGATCATGATCATCACCGGCCCTAATATGGCTGGAAAATCAACCTATATCCGTCAAGTCGCGATGCTCGTGGTCATGGCGCAGATGGGCTCATTCATTCCGGCCGATCGCGCCAAAATGGGCATCGTCGATCGCGTCTTCACGCGCGTGGGCGCCAATGACGACATTGCCCGCGGTCGCAGCACGTTCATGGTGGAGATGCAGGAAACGGCGAACATCCTCAACAACGCCACCCCGAAGAGTCTCATTGTGCTCGATGAAATCGGACGCGGCACCAGCACCTTCGACGGCATCAGCATCGCCTGGGCTGTGGCAGAGTATCTTCACGATAACCCCAAGGTCAAGGCCAAGACGCTCTTCGCGACGCATTACCACGAACTCACCGATCTCTCGCTCACGCTCGACGGCGTTATCAATTGTAGCGTACTCGTGCGCGAACAGAATGAAGGCATCGTTTTCCTGCGCCGCATTGTGGAAGGAGCGGCCGACAAAAGCTACGGCATCGCGGTAGCCCAACTCGCCGGCATGCCCGATCCCGTGCTCAAACGCGCGAGGGAAATCCTTTCCAATCTCGAAGCCGATGAACTCGCCGACTCTGGCAAACCCGCGCTGATTGAGCCCCGTTCTGATCCAGCCCGCCGCCGCAAACCCATGGATGACAACCAACCCACTCTCTTCAACTTCTAGGATGGCCAACCAGTAAACTTACTGGTAATTTCAGCGTTTACATTATGGAGGCTGATACAAACAAGAGTTATAAAAAAGGAGGATTATTAATGAATCGACGAGCTATTATTGGTGATCTTGTGTTGCCAGACCGCATACTGCGAGGCGGTGCGGTTGTTATTGCAGACGGCGTTATCGAATACGCAGGCCCAGCGGACGGCGCTACGTTGCCCGACAATCAGATTCAAGCGGGTGATCGACTCATAGCACCAGGCTTTGTTGACATTCATTGCCATGCTGGAGCTGGAGTTATGTCCCACGATGATCCCGCTGCAGTTGCAGCCTACCACCGCCGCCACGGAACGACTGGATTGCTCCTTACGTTTTATCGTAGTCTCTCGAATGACCAAGTGCTAGAAGGGTTACAGAAAATCGCGGCATGCCAGGCACCGAATGTGTTGGGCGTTCACATGGAAGGGCCCTATCTTAATCCGGAATATGGAGCGAAAAAACAGCCCTTTTCGCCTGTAGATCCGGTTTTTTATCGTCAAGTCATCAATTCCGGGCTTGTACGCCAATGGACCTATGCGCCGGAAATGCCTGGCACGTCAGCCTTTGCACGCGAAATAGCGGCGGCAGGCATCGTGCCTGCAATTGGCCACAGTGCGGCTTCGCCTGCTGAAGTGGATCAGGCGGTCCGTGATGGTGCCCGTATTGTTACGCATTTGATGAATGCGACGGGTTGTAGTATATCGCCAACGCGCTATGGTGGCACGATCGAGGTCTCGTTTGATATTGCAGCGATGCGCCATGACAAGCTGTTTTTCGAGGTTATTTTTGACCGTGAGGGTATTCATGTTCGGCGCGAGATGATTGAATTCATTTTGAAGACGGCTGGGATGGATTTTGTGGTAGGGATTACGGATTGTGGTGTGGGTGGACTCGATGATGGCCGAGATGTAGTCGGCCAGGGTCGTGCGTTGTCCGGTACTCGATTGACAATGAGCGGTGTGGCACGCAATTTCCTTTCACTTGGTCTGCCGCTTCAAGATGTATTTAGGATTGTCGCACTCAATCCTGCACGGGCGATTGGAATGGGGGATCGTATTGGGAGTTTGGCGCAAGGTCGGCGTGCCGATCTCCTGTTGATTGATGCCGAAATAAATAATATTGAAGTCGTTGAATGAACGTCGTGCGTCGTGCGTAGTTTTCGCCGGGACTCTGCCCCAGACCCCGTTTCTTGGCGGTTGCGAAGCGAGGTGGGGCGCAGCCGTCTCGGCAAGCCGAGTGATGAGTACGTAGTGCGTAGTTTCGTTTG
>CAZUAY010000063.1:0-15414 GCA_964618405.1 uncultured Lentisphaerales bacterium | reverse complement strand
CTGGTGCTCATGGCCATCGGGAGCATGCCGAGGAGCGTGGTCAGCGTCGTAATGAGCACAGGGCGCAAGCGCTGTCTGCCGCTGTCGACGACGGCCTCGCGTAGCCGGAGTCCACGCGTACGTAAGAGGTTGATGTAGTCGATGAGCACAATGGCGTTGTTGACCACGATGCCGATGAGCAGGATAACGCCGATGTAGGCGGTCATGCTCAGCGGGGTGCCCGTCAAATACAAGATCGCGGCAACACCGCTGAAGGCGAAGGGAATCGAGAACATGATGAGGAGCGGATGCACGAAAGATTCGAACTGCGCAGCCATCACCATGTAGACCAGCAGTACGCCAAGCGCAACCATCATGACCATGACTTTTTCGGTGTCCTCTTGTTCTTCGATCATGCCGCCGTATTCGATTGTGGTTCCGGAGGGGAGGAGGATCGTTTGCTCGATCTGTTTTCGAATGTCGCTGACGACATCGCCCTGGGGTCGGTCGATCGTATCAAGTTGAACCGTCACGCGGCGCTCCTGATTCATTCGATCGATGGTCACAGGCCCCGTGGCTTCTATCACTTCGGCGATGGTGTCGAGTCGAACCGTTTTCCCCGAGGGCATCTTCAGCTCGGAGCGACGAATGTCTTCAAGGGATCGGCGGTACTTTTCATCGAGGCGGAGCAGGACGTCGTATCCATCTTCTTCTTCGCGATATTCCGTGGTCGTGTTGCCTTGGAACAAGGTGCTGACGGCTGTCGTGATCTCGTTCATCGTCAGGCCAAGGCTCGCCGCTTTGGCTCGGTCAACTTGGACAGCTAGTTCCGGCTTACCCATGTCTTGCGAGATGCGGACGTTTCGCGTTCCTGGGATGGCGTTGGCGATGGCTACGATCTTTTGGGCGATATCCGTTCCGGCATTGAGGTCGTAACCGAACACGTCCACGCGCAGGTTGGCACCTCCGCCCATCAGTACGCGGTTCATGAAGCTGCTGGAGTTAGCGTAGATTTTCGTGATTTCCGGCCACTTAGAGATACGGGCGGTGATCTCGGCTCCGTATTCGTCTGCAGATTTGTCGCGGAACCTCGCCTCCACCATGCGGAGTCGAACGGTTCCCGTGTGCGAGGCGCGGCTGCCACCGAACATGCCACCCGCTCCACCAGCGGAGAGCGACAAGACGTTGATGTTTTTTTCGCCCACGATTTCTTTGACGACCGCGACGATGCGTCTTCCGGTTTCGCCTGTGATTTCATAGCGCGTGCTGAGCGGGAGTTCGTATTGTATCTGAAGTTCTCCCGTGTCTTCCGTACCCATGAATTCGCTGCCGATCTGCGAAAAGAGCAGGGCCGTGCCGGCGATAACAAGAATGGCCATTGCGACAATGCCCCATCTGAACCGGATGGACCACGACAACGCACGGCTGTAGCCGAGTTCGACTCGTTGAAACAAGCGTTCACTCCAGCGCTGGAATCGGTTTTCCCGCGGCGCTGCTTCTCCGGGACGTGTCTGCTTGAGGAATTTCGAGGCCAGCATCGGGGTGAGGTAGAGAGCGCACGCGATGGAAGCGAAGAGCGTTGCAGAGATTAACCCACCGAGCTGCTTCATCATGATGCCAGCAATGCCCTTCACAAAGATCAGCGGAATGAACACGACGACGGTGGTTAGCGTGGAGGCGATGACGGCCTGTCCGACTTCGTCAGCCCCAAACATGGAGGCCTCACGTCGCCCCGTGCCACGGGAGATGTGCGAGATAATATTCTCCAGCACCACGACGGCATTGTCGACAACCATGCCGATAGCGATGGCCAGCGCGGACATGCTCATGATGTTGATCGTCCAGCCCATGGCGAACATAAAGATGAAAGCGATGATCAGCGAGAAAGGGATGGTGAGCGCAATGACGAGCGAGGTGCGTACGCTGCGTAAGAAAAAGAGCGTCGTTAGGATTACGAAGAGCCCGCCGTACATTACGGTTTTGCCAACCGAACGGATCGACTTCTTAATCATGTCGCTGTTGTCGCTGATGAGGTAGATATCGAAGTCGCCGGGGAGGTTCTTGCGAATGTCCTCGATCTTGGCGAGGACGCGTTCGCAGACGGCAACTGTGTTTTCTCCTGAGCGTTTCTGCACCATCATCATCATGGCGCGATTGCCATCCGATTCTGTGATGCCGTTGACCTCGATAAAGCCATCTTCTACCGATGCGACATCGGAGAGTCGTACAAGTGCTGAGCCGTCGCGTTTGACGATCACATCGGCGATTTGATCGGGATTCTCGAACTCTCCGGGCACGCGGATGGTGTAGTCAATCGATCCGATTTTGATGTTGCCGGCGGGCTCCGTTTTGTTCTCAGCATTGATGGCCCGGGCGATGGCGTCGAGCGAAAGCCCGTAGGCAGAAAGCTTATCGGGGTCGAGATGGACGTTGATCTGGCGTTCAAGCCCGCCAAAAGACGCTGCCGAGCCAACGCCGGGCACGCGCTTGAGGACATCAACGATTTCGTCGTTGACCGTTTTGTCCATCTGCCCGATGTTCTCCTTGGCAGTGATTCCGAAGAAGAGAATCGGCATGTTGGAGGTATTAAACTTGAACATGATGGGATCGTCGGCATCGTCGGGGAGACGCCTTTTTGCACGCTCTAGCAAGTCGCGCATGTCGTTGGCCGCTTCGCCAAGTTCTGTGCCCCACTTGAATTTGCAAGTGACGCGCGAGACGCCCTCGCTGGTGGTGCTGGTGATCTCGTCGAGGTCGGTGACGCTGCCGAGCGAGGTCTCGATGACGCGCGTGATCTTGCTTTCAACATCCTCTGTGCTGGCACCTTTCCAGGTCGTGAAGACGGAGATGGACGGACTTTCGATCTCGGGCATCATGTCGACCGCCAAGAAGGTGTACGAAACGATGCCGAGAATCAGAATGCAGAGGAACACCATCAGCGTGGTGACGGGGCGTTTAACGCCGAGTTCGGAAATTTTCATCAGTTAGGTCTCGTTAAAAATTATGGTGCGGTTTCAATCTTAACGGCCGCTCCGTTGGTCAGTCGATGCTGCCCCATGGTGATCACAACATCGCCGTCGGTCAGTCCTTCGATGACCTCGAGTACGTCGTTGAAGCGCGTGCCAAGTTTGACTTCGGTCGTGACAGCACGCCCATCGACAACTTTATAGACGAGGGTTTTGTCGAGTGCAACGACAAGGCAGTCGCGAGGAATGACGAGTACGTTCTCACGCTTGTTGAGGGCAACTTCGCCTTTTGCATACATGCCTGGGAGATATTTGCCATCGGCGTTGTCGACATGGAGTTCCACTTTCACGGTGCGCGTGGTGTCGTTCGCAACAGGATGAACGCTATAAATTTTCAGGTTGAGCGTTTCCTCTGGATATGCATCGACGGTTACGGCGACATCGGTGATGCCCGCTTGGATTTTTGAGAAGAGTGTGGTGGGGAGGTCGAAGAAGAGCTTGAGCAGATTCATCTCGGTGATGGTGTAGATCGTCGTGGAGAGCGAAAGTATTGCACCCGGATAGACGTGTTTTGCGGCAACTTTGCCATCCAGCGGCGAACGGATTTCGGTCTCCTCCATATTGAGCTTGGCCAGCGCAAGATTCGCCTCCGCTTCCTTCACGGATGCCTCGGCGCGCAGGAGGATAGCACGGGCTTGGTCGGACTCTTGTTCGGTGGCGGTGTTGTCCTTGAGCAGGGCTGCGGTTCGCTCCGATTCTTTCTGTGCTTCTTCGAAGGTCGCTTGGGTCGCTTCGAGGACCGCTTCCGCAATGGCGAGTTTGGCGGCGTAATCGCGGGCGTCGATTTTCGCGATGACATCCCCTTTATGCACAAGCGTTCCTTCTGTCACTTCGGTTCCATCGGCGAGCGAGGTTGCGATGAGGCGTCCACTAATTTTGGGCAGAATATCAACAACGGCAGGGGACTCCATTGACCCCGTTTCGATGACGGTTTCCGCGATGGTCGATCGGCTGGGATTCGTCACGCGGACCATGAACGATTTGCTTGCTGGCTCCTGCGCAAAGATCGCAGTGGTGGCCAGCGTGACGGCGGCGATGTAGAAGTTTTTCATAAGTGTATTCCTTTACAAATTAGTTTTCAGGGGTGGCTTCCGGTGTGTCTGTGTCGGTTAGCGGTTTAACGATAGTATCCATCGAATCGTCCGGTGAGAGGATGCCCATGGCATTGCGAATGGCCAAGCGTGCAAGCCCCTGTGAATGAATGGATCGATAGTAGGCTCCCACCGCTTCGGTGAGTGCAGATCGGGCGTCGAGCACTTCGACCTGAGTATTTCGGCCTCTACTCGATCCGACCTCGAGGATTCTCAGTGCTTCGCGCGACAGTTCGATGTTCTTCTTTTGCGATTGGTAGAGTTCATCGGAATAGTTGAGTTGCAACAGTGCGTTGACGATTTCGACATGTACTTTGTCTTCAATGTCGCGCAAGGATTCTGCGGCTTGCTCACGTTTGGAAATTGCCGAGAGCACCTTGCCACGTCTTTCGAAGCCGTCGAATAAAGTCAGGGTCACCCTGGCCCCAACGGTCCAATCATCGTCCCATTCACTGCTCGATTTGTCGTCCTTAAATTTCCTCGTATTGGAGTAGTCGCCGGTGAGGAAACCGTCGACGCTCGGGCCATACTCCGCTTTCACGATTTTGATCTGTTCCTCTGCCATGCGAAGGGTTGCGAGGGCTCGGGCGATGGTTGGCCGTTCTACGGATGCTTTAGCCGAAGCGGCTTCGAGATCGAATGCTTCGGCAGCGTAGATTAGTTCGCCATCGAAAGCGACATCAGAATCTTGCGAAACGCCCATGGCTTGAAAGAGCGCGACCTTCGCGCTCTGGAGCGCGTTCTTTCGATTAATGAGCCCTGCGCTCGTGTTGGCAACCTCGACCTCAGCACGGAGGACTTCGTAATCAGAAACAACGCCCTGTTGGCGACGGCTCTTGGCGGTTTGAAGAACGCGCTGCGAGACGCCCGTTGCTTCTTCATCGACCTCCACGAGATGTTGTTGTAGCAGGACATCCATGTATTTTGAGGCGATGTCGAAGACGGTCGATTGAACCGCTTCACGGATTGTGAAGTCGGTGCTGGCGGAGTACAGTTTTGCATAGCGCAACCCAGCGGCCACGGAGCCACTTCGCCAGAGCGGCTGAATGATCCCAACGCCAACGAGATACGTGTCGGAGTTGGCGTCTTGTGGCAGTGTCGTTTGCGCGGAAGCGCGGGCCGTGATGTCGGGCATGACGCCTGCATACTTTTGCATGACGAGACCATCCGCATCCTTACGGGTGAGATAAGCGATTCTTAGCGCGCGGTTGTTCGCCATGGCGAGCTTGATCGCATCCTCGATATTCAACGTGCCGGAAAGGCGTGGAAGATCGTCGGACGGCTTTGAGTCGGGTGTTGATCGTTCGGTGTTGCGAGCATCGGTGCGAGACTGAAGTTCGCTTTTAATGGAATTGCTTGTATCCGAGCTCTGCGGGCTTGTGCATCCTGCGAGCAGGGTGAATACGGCTAGGAGTGATAGCCGGCGAAGAGGTTCACCGCGGAGGCACGGAGAGAAATTACGAATAATGAATGACGAATTACGAACTGAAACCGCCAATCTCATATTCACGCAACATCTTCTCTGTGCCTCGGCGTCTCCGTGGCGAATTTCTTCTTCAGTGTCTGTATGGGTTGTTAATGAATTCATTTTGATTTCTTCTCGACCAGCTTTCCAGTTACAGCGACGTGGATTGCATTGAACAATTCATCGGTAAGTTCAGGTTTGGGGCGAGTATCGTGTTTGCGTTCCCAGGAAAAGAGAAAGGTTCGGCAAATGCCCTCGAAAATGAGCAGTAAATTAGCGGGAGGTATTTTATGGAAAACACCGGCCTGGATTCCCGCTTCAAAAAACCGACAGCCGATCGCCTCATAAGTCTCCATATAGGTACGCATTTCGGAATCCTCGCAGGGGCTCCTCGGTCCTTTGCCTTCCGCCATGCGCGAGACAAAGGCCATTTTCAAAAAAGCGCCATGCCGAGCGTGGTGCGAGACCCAAAGTTCAGTCAGCGCACGCAAGGCTACTATGGGTTGGCCGAGGATAGGTAGCACGACCTCCTCAAGGTCCGCGATCCGCGATTTGGCGAGGCGCATAAAAACCTGCTGAATCAGTTCTTCTTTGCCGCTAAAAAAATTATAGATAGAACCGACCGCGAAATCGGCTTTTTTCGCTACATCTTCGATGGTAGAGGTGGCGATGCCTTTAACGGAAAAAATTTCTTCAGCCGCGTCGAGGATCTCCTGACGATGCTGTTCGCGTTCGCGTTCGCGACGTGTTAAAGGTTTTTTAGTGTTCTCGCTCATAGTGGGTCTTCCCTTGAGTAGGGTTGAAAAGTAGGAAGGTGTATTCCTTTGTTTGAATAACACTTCATTATTATGAATCACCATTCATCTGTCAACACATTAGTCGTGAGAAGTTGTGATTTTCATGATTAGTCTCCCTTCATTACGTACGCGATGAGGTACGTATGTTGGCACAAAATGTAAAGGTCAGTTTATTCATCCCGAACAAGGCGTGCCGGATGGAATTCAATTTAGTTGAATCCCACCTAGAATTTTAAAATCTCCGGTTGAGCTCAGTCTTTAAAATGAGTAGAATAGAGACATGACAAATGGTGCTTGCCTCAAGGACGGGTCTTAGCGTGCAGACTCGGCATGGGTTAGCAAGCCAATTAGGAAAGGACAGAAAAGCGATGAACGTGCAACAGTTGACCGACATCTCCCCAGAAAAGCAAGATCTTCCCTTCACTCTTGTGATCTTGGGTGCGACGGGTGATTTGACCTCGCGCAAATTGATCCCAGCGCTTTTTAGCGATTATCAGAAGAAGCGACTTCCTGCTAAATTCAAAATTATTGGTTTTGCACGGCGGGATTGGACTGACGAGTTCTTTCGGGAGCACCTTCTGGCGGGTGTGAAGGCTTACCGAAAAAGTATTTTTAATGAAGAGGCTTGGAATACGTTTTCGACTTGCTTGAGCTACTTCCGTGGCGATCTCGATACACCAGAGGACTATGTCCAACTTCAGGCTCATCTGACGACTCTAGAGTCTGGCCCTGCCAATAGGCTTTATTATTTGGCGACGGCACCGGAGTTTTACGGGCCCGCCTGCAACCATTTAGCGGCGGCAGGAATGAGCGAAGATCAGGATGGACATCGCCGTATTATCATCGAGAAGCCTTTTGGAACGGATTTAGCCTCGGCTCATGCGCTGAATGCCCAAGTGTATGCTGCCTTTCGGGAAGATCAGATTTACCGGATCGATCATTATCTCGGCAAAGAAACGGCGCAAAATATCTTGTTCCTTCGCTTCGCCAATACGCTGTTCGAACCGGTGTGGAATCGGCGCTACATCGCGAATGTTCAGATTACCGTGGCCGAAAAGGTCACGGTGGGAAGCCGCGGTGTGTACTATGAGAATGCAGGCGTTCTGCGTGACATGTTTCAGAATCACATGCTTCAGTTGCTGGCTTTGGCAACGATGGAGCCGCCAGCATCCATGAGTGCTGATGCGATTCGCAATGAAAAGGTCAAAGTCCTCGGTTCGATCCGCCCGATTTTGCTAAGTGAAACGATTCGGGCGCAATATGAAGGATACCAAAAGGAGGAGAATGTCGCGCCTGATTCGCAAACGCCAACGTATGCTGCTGTTAAGCTTTGCATCGACAACTGGCGTTGGAAGGGAGTGCCCTTCTATCTGCGCTCCGGTAAAGCTATGGCCGATAAGAGCAGTTCGATTATCGTGCAGTTTCAGCCGCCTCCGGATGTGATGTTCAACTTGGCGAAGAACCAATGTTTCCGACCCAACATGCTCTCCATCTGCATCCAGCCGAATGAGGGCATCCATCTTCGCTTTGAAACCAAGGTGCCGGACACGATTAATGAATCGCATTCCGTAAACATGGATTTCGATTATCCCAAAGCCTTTGGCGGCATTCCGCTTCCCGATGCCTACGAGCGCTTGCTTCTCGATGCGATTAAGGGCGATGCTTCACTCTTTTCCCGTAGCGATGGTATTGAAGCCTCGTGGAGCTTGATCGATCCGATTCTGAAGGGCTGGGACACTTCCGCCGATTCACCGCCGATGGTGACCTATCCGCAGGGAAGCTGGGGCCCTGCAGAAGCTGATGAGCTTTTAGCGCGCGAAGGCCACGTTTGGCAAACGGGCTGTGGTGAAGAGGGATGCAACAAAGACGGCTGTACCTTGTAAAGACGAGGCTTGCAGGCTGAGACAGCCCGCAAGAAGAGGGTAAAACTTGCGGCGCTCTTTTTGCATGCTTGCAGGCTGAGATAGCCCGCAAGAAGAGGGTAAAACTGGCGGAGCTTTTTTTCGCGAAGCTTTTTACTCTCTCCCTGCAAGCAGTCTCTGCTTGCAGGTACGGCGGGTGGCAATAGCCTGCGAGGGATCTTCAGGCCAATAGTGCTTGGGATAACGGCCGCGAAGATCTTTGCGCACTTCGGCATAGCCGTTCTTCCAGAAGCTTTCCAAATCCGCTGTAATTTGCACAGGATGCTGGGCGGGGGAGAGTAGTTTTAAAAGAATCGGAATCCGACCTTCCGCAATTTTCGGCGTTCGCATCATGCCGAAAACCTCCTGAATGCGCACCGATGCCGAGGGTTGCGATTCCGTGTAATCAAGGCGAATATTCGAACCGCTGGGCACCGCTAGATGCGTCGGGGCCAGCGTATCAAGCCGCCGTGCCGAAGCGCCTAACAGCGTCATGAAAGCTGAATGCAGATCGGTCGAAGCAGCTTGCTCCAGCGTTTTCTTGCCGTAGAGAAAAGGGCCGAGCCACGTTTCGAGCGTTGCCGCCAGTGTGGTGTCTGAGACATCGGGCAAATTCTCATCTGGCATGGCGGTCGCTACGGTGCGAATGCGCGCCTGCAAATTGCGTACGGCAGCGGTCCAGTTGAGGCACTCGATTCCCGTTTGGCGAATGCCGTCGCACAGACAGCTCAAAATGGATTCGGGGTCTGGGTTTTTGATGGGGCGTTCACGGATCAAAACCTCGCCGAACAACTCTCGCTCTACTGCGTCGACACGCTTGGTGCGCGGGTTCCAGTCGAGGACTTCGAGGGTTCGAAAGAGGTGCGAGAAATTGGTTTCTATTTCGGCTTGCGTAATGGGTGCGGCAAGCCGTATTGTGGCATCGGCGCTGCTGTCATCGATCTCCGCAACGCAGATCCAATCGTTTGCCGCCAGTGGGTCGCGAGGACGCAACTTGGCGCCGCGTCCGCCACTGAGCAGATACCGCCCTTCGTCATCGGCCGTCTTGCGACGAAGTCCGATGCGGTCTGGATACGCCCAGGCAAGCAGCACGCCGATCGAGACACTGCCACGCGTGTTGCTGGCCGCCGGAATACCATCGAGGTCGCGCCGCCATGATGTCGCTAGCTCCTTGATGCGCTGTCGGACAGCAGGCGCAATCGCGCCGCGGGGATCTTCAACTTCTGATACGAGATGAGCGATGTTGGAGGAAAGTTGTGTACCGCCGACGCCACCTTCGGAGAGTGCCGCTGCTAGCAGGCAGGCGGTAAAAATGGCTTCTGTATTGCCCGTTGCGGCTGCGGAAACCATCGCATGGGCCAAACGCGGATGCGTGCCGAGGCGGGTCATGAGGCGACCATGCGCCGTGATGCACGCCTTGTTATCGAGTGCTTGCAAATCTTTGAGTAATTCAACGGACTGGTTCCACGTGCCAAGGGGCGGAGGTGTGAGCCAGGGTAGGGACTCTGCCACGGCGCGGCCCCAGTCCGCCGTTTGTAGAACGACGGGCGCGAGATCGGCCGTGAGGATTTCAGGAGGCGAAGCGGGATCGAGGCGGTTGTCGTCATCTTCGGACCAAATGCGATAACAGACACCGGGGCCGAGGCGTCCGGCGCGGCCGCGACGTTGGTCGGCGCGATCGCGGGTAATGCGAACGGTTTCGAGGCGACTCATCCCCGTGGCGTGCGAAAAGCGTGAAACACGAGCGCAGCCAGAATCAACAACCGCGGTGATGCCATCGATGGTCAGCGAGGACTCGGCGATGGAGGTAGCGAGCACCACTTTTCGTCGACCCAGCGGTGACGGCTGAAGCGCGGCATCTTGCTCGGCTTTCGGCAACGCTGCGTAGAGCGGAATAATGTCGGTGCCACTTTCGTGGCAGTGTCCCAATGCGTCGGCGGCGGCCCGGATTTCGCCCTCTCCGGGAAGGAAGGCGAGGATGGATCCACGCTGTTCGCGAAGGGCGCGGTTGATGATGGCGACCGTGCGTTCGGCAATGCGTTCCGCAACGGGGCGCGGCGCGAAGATTGTTTCAACGGGGAACATCCGCCCGTCGGCAGAAATTACGGGAGTTCCGGGTCCGAGGTGACGTGCCACCGGCGCGGCGTCGAGCGTGGCGGACATGACGAGGAGGCGCAGATCAGGACGCAAATTGCGCTGCACATCGAGGGCGAGAGCGAGTCCGAAATCTGCGTTGATGCTCCGCTCATGGAACTCATCGAAAATGATCAGCCCGACATCGGCCAACTCGGGTTCTGAGAGAAGACGACGCGACAGCAAGCCTTCGGTTAGCACGATGATGCGCGTGTCGCGACCGATCTTTCGTTCAAAGCGAATGTGGTGTCCCACGGTAGTGCCAACCGTTTCGCCGAGCAGATCCGACATACGCCATGAGGCTGCGCGTGCGGCCATGCGACGCGGTTCAAGCATGAGGATGCGTTTGCCTGCAAGCCACGGTTCATCGAGAAGCGCGAGGGGGACGAGCGTCGTCTTTCCGGAGCCCGGTGGCGCAGTGAGGACACTGCCACCGTGCGCTGCCAACGCAGCTTTGAGCTGTGGGAGGATTTGTTTGACGGGGAGGTCTGGAAGAGAGTGGCGTGTGTGAGTTATTGGAAGTGAGGCGTGCATTGTAGAATGTCGAAAAACGAAGTCTGTATTGGCGGTGACTACAGGGCGCATTGTACTCGACATCGTAGTGTTTTCCCAGTTGGAAAGTGAGCTTTGCAATCCTGCGGGCGCGGAGCATCAAAAATGCTGGACAAATCTCGAGTTTAAGTTGTATAGTTGGCTCCTTAACAACAGTACGCTAAAACAGTACTGAAAGGGAAAACCGTTCATGAAAATTTCTACGCAGCAGCCACAATCACAGAAACAACCCGCTTTTCAGTCGCCAAAGTTTAATGTGACCGGCGACGAACCTAAATTCATTTGGTCGGCGATGCCGACGCCATTTCTTTCCTCAGGCGCAATCGATAAAGAATCGCTAGCGAAAACTGTAGTGCATCAGGAACGTCTTGGCATAGGGGGATTGTTCGTGGCGGGTACTTGTGGAGAAGGGGCCCTGATGCCGGATCAGCAACGCGCGGAATTGGTGCGTGAAGTTAAACGCTTGTCCGGTTCACGGCTGCATGTTGCCGCTCAGGTGTCAGACACTTCCGCCGCTCGCGTCTGTGAGAATATTCGCCGCATGCAAGATGCAGGTGCTGATTCTGTCGTTGTTGCCCCACCTTGGATGATCCGATTCTGCAATGGGTCCGCCCTGAAACGTTATTTTCTGGAGGCGCTTGAAATGGCGGAAGTGCCCGTCGGTCTCTATGTGCTGAAGCAGCCAGATGATTCTCCCCTGAATTTAGATGTTTGGCGAGAGATCGCCATGCACGCCAAGGTGAGTTTTGTGAAGGACTCCTCCGGGGATGCTACCTATCGAGATGCGTTGCTCGCCGTAAAGCGGCAGCGTCCCGAGCTCGCGGTGCTGACTGGAAACGAATTTGACGTGCTTTCGGCAACGGGTCCAGGTTATGACGGGGTGTTGCTTGGCACTGCAATCCTAAACGGTGGCCTGATTCGGCGCGCTTTGGATGCGCAGGCGTCTGGCGATGCAAAGGCGGCGGAAGCTTGGCAACTACGATCGAATGAACTGCTCTGGGATCTTTTCGGGCGCGACATCCACCTTTGGCTGGGCGGTTTGAAGTACGCACTCGTGAAGCTCGGTCTCTTTAGCAGTGCCTTTATGCACATGGGCTACGTGTTGAACGATGCCGATCGCGCTCGTATCGACGAAGCCCTTGCACGCGAGCAGAAATACATCTTTCCTGACGGTTTGTAAACACAAGGGGCTTCACATGCGTTACAAGGACACTGGCAATCTGCACCTCGATTTTCACCGTACCACCAACGGAACGATCGCCTATCTGCGCAAGACGTATGGTGTAGCATTCCTTGATAATATTATCCGGAATACGGCGCGTGACGTGTATAAGGCCATCCGTGATGATCTCATGGCAGGCAATCCCGAGCACTTGATTGAGCACTGGACTTATTATCTCGAACGCGAAGGCGGATCGTTCACTGTGGAGCGCCGTGACGATGAAACGCGTGTCGAAGTCACGCGCTGTCCGGCCGCCGCCACACTCAAGGCCAACGGCATACCGCTTGATGCGGCTTTTCGCCATCAGACCACCGTGTTGAATGAAGCTTTAGCGGAGGGAACGCCTTTCGAAATCATTACCGAGGTGTTTGATGACCTGCATTATGTCGAGACGGTTCGAAGGAGGCGCTTATGATACCCAGCGATCATTTTGTGCGGTTCTATAACGAAGTTTTTAAGGCGATTGAAGTCCGTGGGCACGACGCCTTAGTTGCCTATTGGAAAGAATTGGGGCGGTTGCAGAGCCTTGCGTTGGCAGACCAGTTTCGGGCGGGTGGCATTGCCGCCTGTGCAGAATACTGGACTCGGATTGTGCACGAGGAAAACTGCAAAGCTGACACCCTTCTGACCGACGATTTCTTTGAGCTCCGTATGCACCGCTGTCCCAGCTTGTCCAAGGCACTCGATAACGACGCGAAAGCGTTCGGGCTTTATTGCGATCACTGCATGGGATGGATAGAACCGGTGATGCAGGCCGCAGGCCTGTACCCGGTCATGGATATGGAATCACGCTGCGAGCCACATTGCGTGCTTCGTGTTTACAAGGATAAGGCATTAGCCGATGCCTACGAGGCGCAAGCTAAACTGCCTTCTAGACCCTATACCGACCAGTTGAAGTAAACAAAGCGGTAGGCGAAAAACGAATAGAAAATGCACAGGCAAGATGCCTGTGCTCCCAGTGTTCAACGAATGATTCCCCATCTGCGTGAGAAGGGCCAATAGACGAGTGCGCCAGGGCCGAGCATTTGTATGCGAGGAACACCGCCCCAGTATCGACCGTCCCAACTGTTGAGCGTATTGTCGCCCATGGGGAGATATTCATCGCCAAGTTTAATCGTGTCCTCCGGCTTCTGTAGGTAGGCGTTTCCTGTTGGAGGCAGACCCTCGTCCCCAGTGCAATGATAGCCCGCGTATTTCATGCCTCCCGGAACGGATTCTTTCATTGAGGCTACGCGATCCATGCCGAGAAGGCCTTCGATTTTGACGCCATTTGCGTAGACATACGGATGCGTGACGGAGATCGTTTCGTTGGGAAGTCCGACCAGTCGTTTAATGTAGTGCTGACCGGCAGTCAGACCTTGAATGGGCGTGTCGACGAGCATGAGGGGTAAATTTGAAATTGGCGTCTCGCTGGAATTAGACTTTTGTCCTTTAAATGCCGCTTGTTTGCTGAAAAAGAGTTCCGGAGTACTGGTGGCAAATACGATCACATCACTGCGCTTAGGTGGGAAGAAGTTCCACGCCATGCGGTTGACGAACACCTGGTCGCCGGAGGTGATGTAGCCTGCCCAGAGTCGCTCGCCTTTTTTGACATAGCCACTCGCGAGGTTGCGTTGGTTTGAATTCGGGTTGTCGGCCATGCCGAAGGGACGCGGGTTAGGAATTTTGAGATCGCGGCGATCATAGGCGTCGTGAGGAACTTTGAACTTTTTGCCTACGACAGAAAGCAGGACGTATCCAGGTGCCTTCATGCCGTCTGTGTAGACCGAGACAGAACCATCGGACTCGGCGACAACATCTCGGTACCAGGTGCCGGTAACAAGCCACTTGAACGGCTTGAGCGGCATGCGATCCAAGAGCCCGGGTCCCTTGTCGGGATCCGTCGCCGTAACTGAATGGATGCCGTAGAGCGTGGGTTGCATCGATCCTGTGGGGATTTTAAAGGGCTGGAAAAAATAGGCTCGAAAAGCCATCGCCACGCCGAAGGCGACGATAAGCGTCTCGACGAGTTCACGCATTTGGGGCGAAGCGCATTTTGGAGTTCTGGTTTCGACCAACTCCTGTGTTGCGCGGATGGCCGTTTCAAGTTCCTCTGCGGAGCTGTGTCTGTTTACTTTTGATAGCCCGACGATCTTGTTCTCGAAGGATGCGACGACATCGGCATCGAACAAATCGCGGTTCATATTCAGCACATTGCGCGCTTCATGAAGCGTCGCTTTAGCAGCTTTGCGGAGATTATGGTTTTTAAAGAATTTCATAGATCGGGAACGCGCGTTAATAATGGGTATATGGTACTCCAAAGTGCCCATTCTCGCAAGGCTGAGTTGCGAGAGAAGCCGAGAGAGGGTGCACTCACGCAAGCTTGCTATGCCCGATCAACACCTTCTCGCAATTCGCGGATTTTGGCGGCGACGATGCCCGGCATGGCGGCGGGGGTAGAGGCGTTGTCCTCAACGAGTCTAACGAGTGCGCTGCCGACGATGATGCCATCGGCAAGCGGAGCGAGCGTCGCTGCATCTTGTCCGGTGCTGATGCCGAAGCCTAGGCAGACGGGTAACGGGCAAATCGATTTGACTTCCGCCGCATGTTTTCTAACCGCTTCGTAATCGAGACCACCGGTGCCGGTAACGCCAAGGCGTGTGATCAAATACAGGAAGCCTCCCGCACCATCCACGAGCATTTTTAAGCGCTCAGGCGTTGTCGTGGGTGCGGCAAGCCGGATGATGTGGATGCCGGTACCGTCGAGTGCGGCGGCGAGCGGGCCGGCTTCTTCCGGCGGGAGGTCAACAACGAGTATGCCATCAACGCCTGCCGCTTTTGCTTCCTTCGCCGTGCGTTCGAGTCCGTATTTGAAGATGGGATTGTAGTAGCAGAAAAGGACGATGGGTGTCTCCGTCGTTTTCCGTAACTCACTCGCAAGTACAATAGTCTGGCTCAGCGATGCGCCGGTTTTGAGTGCGCGTTGGGAAGCGCGCTGAATGACGGCTCCATCAGCGGTGGGATCAGAGAAGGGTACGCCGAGTTCGATAATATCGAGCCCGGCTTTACACGCTTCGCTGAGAATCGCTAAGCTGGTTGCGTGATCGGGATCGCCGGCAGAGAAAAAACATATGAGTGCTTTTTTGTTTTCGGCGGCGAGTTTTTTGAAGGTGGTGTCTATGCGGTTCATGGGGGAAGTAGCGAGTTGCGAGTAGCGAGTTGTGAGTTGCGAAATAACTTTGTCGTTAGCTTTGTCGCTAACTTTGTCG
>CAZUAY010000062.1:0-15450 GCA_964618405.1 uncultured Lentisphaerales bacterium | reverse complement strand
CGACAAAGTTAGCGACAAAGCTCACGACAAAGTTTTCCCAGCTCGCAACTCACAATTTGCAACTCGCGACTCGCGACTGTAATCGGTCAGCCATCGGGGGAGGAGGGGTGAAAATATTTGCGAGGTGGCGCCTGAGATCTGCTCTGCTGTGCTATCAACCCAGTTGTGGCAATAAGCGCGGTGCGGTTTTAAACACAGAGAGTTAGTAATACAGAGATTGAGCCGCTGGGAGCAGATGCTTCCAGCCTATGCAAACGACAAACAGGCAAAGCCTTCCGTTCTCCGTTCGTTACGACCACTTCCTTTACGAATTTTAGTTGCGCTTAGGAAGAGACGATGGTAATCTTGTGTTCAGTTTAATTGAGGCGGAACGAATTCATTTAAGCATTCGTAAGCCGAGTCGAAAAATTTTGTGTAATCATAATGCTTACTAAAACTGCTGACCATTCGGAGAATACACGATGTCCCATTTAAAACAACTGACTCTTTTCACCCTTCTCTTCACCGCCTTGGCGGCGCCCCTTCGTGGCGGAGACTTGATTCTGGGTATCGACGGCAAAACTCGTCATCAGATCCTTATTCCGGATTCGATCGCTGACGTGCGGCTTGAGAGCAGCGTGAAAGCGGCAGCCAACCTCATGCGCACAGCGTTTGCAGCGCAGGGCATTGAGTTGCCGATTGCCAAAGAGTCCGAAAAAGATCCTGAGCGTCACGGCATTTACCTCGGCGCCACCGCCTTTGCCAAGGCTAACGGAGTTGATGTCTCCAGTTTGCAGGGTGCTATGTTTGTTCACAAGGTCGTCGGCAAAGATCTGATCGTCACGGGACGGGATTCGGATGAACCGCTCTCGCGTCGAGGATTAAAAATCGAGCAAGGGACGCTCTTCAGTGTCGGCGAATTTCTCTATCGATACGCAGGGGCACGTTATCTCCAGCCTGAAAGGGGAGAGGCAGGCACAGAATTTATCAGAAAGCAGATTCTTTACGTCCCAGACGACCTTGATAACCGTCAGGAGCCCTGGCTCCGCGAGCACATGCTTTGGGCCAGCGTGCAAAGTGATATCTATTTTTATCAGCTTCAACATGCCGATTCCTGGCGTCGAATCGGTGGCTCGTCGCACCATGTCATTAACGTCATCACTTACGAAAAATACGCCGATACGCATCCGGAATATTTCGCTCTACATAACGGTCTGCGCATGCCGGAGCAAGGCAGGAACCGCTACATCCAGATTTGCTTTTCAAACCCAGAGGTGCGCGAACTCCTTTACCAAGATTTCCTGCGCATGTTTGACGAAGGTTACGATATTGTCGCGGATGGACAACCGGACGGCTACTCGCCCTGTCAGTGCGAGAAATGCCGCACACTTTATGGGGTTGAGCCCACCACGACGCCGCTTGACGGCATCCATTACCTGAACGACCGAGCTTGGGGTGAGAAGCTCTGGATTATGCACCGCGATATGGCCGAACGTCTTCTCAAGGATCGTCCCGGCAAAAAGCTTATGGTTATCGCTTATGGTCCAGCCACTCGCCCGCCGACCACTTTTGACAGCTTTCCGGCCAACACAATCATTCATATGGCCAACAGCAGCGAGGCGAGCTTCGAAAACTGGAGCAAAATTAAGGTTCCTGCCGGTTACGCTGTTTATTACTACCCCTTTAACGGCACTCGTGCTTTTGGTAGGACGCCACTAACCACCGCTCAGTCTTTCAAAGTTGATATGGAACGTTTTGTTAAGAACAACGTGCGAATTTTGAACATTGACACGCAACCGATGGTCGGTGGTATTTTAAATCTCGATGGCCCTGCGATTTACACGTATTATCGCCTCGGCATCGATCCGAATCTTAAGACTGCCTACGAACTCTTCAACGAGTATATTGAAGCCTCGTATCTCGAAGCTGCTGCGCCGATGCGGAAGTTCTTCGAAACGCTTGAGTTCCGCGTTGACGCGCGCCGCAAGTTTGCCAACTATATGGATTCAGCACCTATCGGTTGCGATTCGTTCTTTATTTTGGGCGCATTCTGGCCCGTGGACTTTATCCTCGAGCTGGAAAGATCGCTGACCACTGCTGAAAAGATGGCGACGACACCGCGTGTCCAAGGGCGGCTCGCGAGCTTACGTGCAGATTTCGATCACCTCAAACATATTTCGTTCGTCATTCAAGACTATCGCAGCTATTTGAAGGACGGGGACGCCGCTTCGTTTGAGCGTCTGCTTGCCGCACTGGATGCCCGTAATGCGCAGATCGATGCGGTGGCTGGCAAGAATGAAGACCAGCGCAAACGCCTGCAACTCTCGGGCGGTGCTCTTGACCGTGCCCCATTCAATTGGGATTTGGAGAAGGTTCGTAGCGAAGGCATCACAGATCTGAAGGATAAGGATTTGGACGTCACTCGCGCGACCTCAAAGCCGACGGTGGATTCACCGATGTGGAAAACCGTTCCAGAAATTCCGTTCGCCGAATCACAGCGCTTTTCGAAGGGAACACTCCGCACTCAGACGTCCTTCCAGTTGCTCTACGACGATCAGGCGTTGTATGTGCGTACCCGCGGCACCTTACCCGCCGACATGACGAAATTTGTCAGTCGCGGACGCGACGCGAATCTTTGGGAACAAGAGTGCATCGTCGTCAACCTTTCCCCAGAAGCGGACAAGAGCCGCTATTATTACTTTACCTACGAGCCGATTGAAAATTCTTTTTATGATGCCCAGCACGGCTTTCTCCGAGATCCGCTTCATCCCCGCTTCGGTTGGAACGATGAATCTTGGAACGGGGATTGGTCCTATATGTCCCAAGTTCTGCCCGAAACTGGCGAGTGGCTAACCCAAGCCGTATTCCCCTTTAAAACTCTGGGTGCAGAGACGCCCACACCTGGCACCGAGTGGTTCGCCAATTTCGGACGTATCCATCGTTATACAGGAGAAAACGGAAAGGCGACTAACGAACATCACGTTTGGAATGGAATTCTGAATATGTCGCAGATTCCCGGTGATGCCTCGATGGGTCGTATCCACTTTCGCTAATCCACTACCTCGGAGCTTCTCTCATGCAAACTTTCCGAACACTTCCAATTTTTGTCGCCTTGCTGGTATTGACGCTCACGGCTCATGCCCAAGACTGGCGTCGGCTCGAAAAAGAAAAGCGTTACGATGAGGCGTTGACCGCTCTCGAGACGCTTGCGGTTGCCAATCCTGGTAAACAAGTTCAGTTTTTGCGTTCGGCGGCCGACATCTCGTTGAAGTATCTGAAAAATCCAGAGAGGGCGCTCGCTTACGCAGACCAGCTTAATGACAAAGCGTGGAGCTCTTTTTTGCGATTTACGATCTTACTAGATTCCAGTCGCGAGGAGGAGGCGATGGCTCTTCTCAAAAAGACTCCGCCTGAGTCCTTCCCCATTGAAACGCAATCGGACGCTTTCCGAAGAATCGGTCTCCTGTATCAGAAGAGCGGCGAAACGGATCGTGCGCTTGCGACCTATCATCGCGCCATTGAAGCCCCCGGGGGTGGAATTGTAGAGTGGACTTGGTCCTGTAAGTACGCAGCGGATCTACACCGTGCGCGTGGTGAAACGGATAAGGAGATCGAGCTTTATCGCCTATGCCTGTCCAAACCCGTGTTTCTTGCGGCACGTAACGAGTGCCTGTTTGCTTATGTGAGATACCTGGCAGGGGCAGGCAACTTCGACGAGGCGTTTGCGGTGCTCGACGCCGAAAAGCCAGTCTTCGATAGTCGCGAACCTGATTACTGGACTGCTAAATTTGGAATCGAGCACGCTTGGCTTCTGGCGATGTCTGGAGAGCGCGTCAAAGCCATCGACGCCTACGACCGGGCAGAACGCCATGGTGCCACTCAAGGCCAGATCAACGAAATTCAAAAGGCGCGCCAAGCCCTTATCGACCTCTTGTCTTCAGAGCTCTAAATGAAACTCCCGGCGTACTATTACCAGCAGTTTGATGCGGACTTTTCTCGAGAAGTGCCCGCTGAGGGATTTGGCGGTTGGAAGACGACGGAGATCGAGATGATCCCTGAGCGGACGGCTGTGGTCGTCATGCACGCTTGGGATTCAGGGACTCGGGAGCGCTATCCGGGTTGGCATCGCGTTGTCGAATTTTTTCCACGTGCGGATGTTATCCTGAAAAATGTTTTTCCACCGTTGCTGACGGCGGTACGTGCCTCTCGCTTGCGCTTGTATCATGTTACCAGCGGATCGTACTATTGCCAAAATTATCCGGGATACCAACGAGCGGTGGCCTTGACCCCGACCGAACCGGTACTCGTTCAACCGCCTCGCGCGCCATCAGATCCGGGACTCGAACAATTGGTGGCATTCAAGCAGGCTCATGGGCATCTCGGAACACACAATAAGGAAGATATTGAGCGCGGATTTCGGGAGCTTCAGTTCCCGATAGCGGCAGAGCCGCAAGGGGACGAAGGTGTTGCGGCAACGACGAGTCAATTAACAGCACTGTGCCAGGCAGACGGTGTTAATCATTTGCTGTATGCTGGGTTTGCGATCAATGAGTGTTTGATGATGTCCCCTGGGGGTATGGTGGAGATGAGCAGACGCGGCTTCATGTGTTCAGCCATTCGCCAGGCCGTAACCGCCGTCGAAAACAAAGAGACGGCTCGGCAAGAATGGGGCAAAGAAGTCGCCTTGTGGCGGGTTGCGAGGTCTTACGGTTTTGTTTTCGACGCCGAGACGCTTATTCGGCATCTTTCTGGGGCTGGATCCGACGAATCGAGTCATTTAATAAAGGAATAAACTATGACATTGCTAGACGCATTAAAAAAACGCGGATATTCTTTTCGACTGCATATTGAGGAAGAAGGATGGGGATGGTTTATACCGACGGTTGTCGATCTGCCGCGCGTTTATGCCGATGTCCTGCACCACGAGGGGATTGCTGGCTTGCGAAAGGAGCTTGATCGACGGTTGTATCGCCCGTCAAGTGGACTCTGGCTTTTCCCGAGTTTAGAGATTGAAGTACCGGTGCCGCGACGGGCAGATCTCGTGCTCGCGAAGGGGCAAGAGGCATTGGCGACGGTTGTCGTGCCCGCGGGCAAGACCTCACTAGGAGCCTTGGCGCAGGAGTGGGTTGCGGCGGTCGAAAAACGATTTGGCATCGCGTTGCCGATCGTCGACGAAGCGGCCCTTAGCTTCGCCGCGCTCAAGTCCCGGGATTTGGTTGTCTTTGGCGGTTCGCATCAGAATCAGTTGGCGCTCGAACTGGCGCTACGCGCGCGTACGCTGTTTGTCGATGCCGAGGTCCCAGGCGACGACGGGTGGGTGGTGACGACCCATTGCGGGCTTCACGCGTCGGGACATGTGGTTCTTCAGGTCGCTGCAGCAGCGGAGCATCGCGCGGAAGTTCTTGAAATTTTGCTTGAAGGCATAGCCTTGCAAGATGGGGAATTGCGCTTAGCCCATGTTCACCGTATCCAGCCGAGCCGTGCGATGGCTGCGCGCTTTCCGTCCTGGAAAACGTTTGCCGATTCGCTTCCTGCGCGAATTGTTCAGTTTCTGGGGCAGAAGGTTGCAGCACCAGAAGAACCGGAGGCACTCGCCGACCTACTGGCGGCGGGTTTCGACTGTGGCGGTTTTGAGAAAGGCTTTTACAATGCGGCGCCAATCGATATTGCCAACGACGCCGCACGCTATTACCAGCTTTCTGCCGATCCTCGCGCATTGCAATTGTTCCGTGCCTTGCTGTTTCGCATGGCAGATTACTATCTAAAGATTCCCGGCGGTGCCTGTTATCCTGCCGATTTAGACTTCCGGCTTGGATTATTGGTTTTGAATTTTGCGCGCCTCGAGCACGAATCCATTTTCACCGATGAAGACCGCTTGATTCTCGTTAACTTATTACTCGCCTGCACACGATCCGTTTATGAGCTGGGTATCAAGTTCTGGCCACCGAATCGGAATACGAAGGGTGACACTCGCCACAACCATCAGACCTTTCCGGCGCTTTCGCTGCTCTATGCCGCCGATTATTTTAGCCGTTTCGATTTGCCTTACCTGTCTGAGTGGTGCGAGTACTCGGATGCCATCTTCAGCGGAGGCTTATGGAAACGGAGTAAGCAGTGCGAAAACTCTCGTTCTTACGAGCCCTTCGTTTTCGAACATGCCGCCGCTTATAGCCTCTACAAGGGCTTGGGGCTGACTCCTTTCGCCCCGGGATGCTTCCAGGCTATGGTTGAACGGCAAATCGTCACCACCGATAACTTCTTTCGTCCTGTCGATTACGGTGATACAGGGTTGTCCTTGAGTCCGACGGGGTCCGTGTCAGCGCAGATGCTCGCTTTGTACGAGGACGGGCTTGTGCGCTGGTTCGCCGCCGAGGGGTTCGCACGCAACCCAGTTGATGTGCCGAGTTCATTCCTTGACCATCCGGGTATCCGACGGCCGCCGGTCGCTGCGCAGCCTGCTGTAGGCGATTGGGAGCATGTACCCCTTGATCCAACATTCCTTACCGAGACTGCGTTTGGATTCCCTGCGGAGCTCGCTTTCGACAAGCTCGCTTTCAGAACGGGTTGGACGGATGACGATCAGTATTTGTTGTTGGAGGGTGTGGGCGGTCAGGTCTCACATTCCCACCAGGAAACGAATGGCATCGTCCGGATGAACCATCTGGGACGGCATTGGATCGTTTCGAATGGATACGGTAAGCGAATCGGGGTCACGAATGTAAGCAAAGCCTTTTCATCCCGTGAATTGGGGCCTGTCGACCATAATATGCTCGTTTTAAATCGCGACGGTCAGGTCGTCAAGGGGCTGACCATGAACGCGGCGCTTCAACGTGGACGCCAAGGTGGGCTGCTGTGGTTCACGGGTGCGCAGTTGGATTACGGAGGTGTCGATTGGTTCCGTACGCTAATCGTGCTATCCGGCGGTTCCTTGTTGGTGCTGGATCGTCTGCGCGTGAACGGACCAGGGCTGGAAGGTGCTCATATCGAGTGGAACTGTCTCGGCAAGCCAACCATCACCTCTACAGGGGTTCGATTGGAACAGCAAGGGGTCTTCCTCGATGTTGCAAGTCCTTCAGGATGGCCACTCGAGATTTTGCCTGGCGATCAATCTGCGGATTGGAAGCGCGTGCTCGAAGGGGGTGGTTATCCTTATGCCACGTTCCCGCTGGCGAAGCTGGTCTTTCGTTTGCCCTCCCTTGAGGAAGGACAACCGCTTTGCTTGGCAACACTCTTTACGGCGGATCGCGGGATATCAACTGTTCGCCTCACGCAGCCCGCTCTTGGCAGGTTGGTTATCGAGGGTTTGCAGGGGGAGGAACGTCAGGTCTGCACGGATCAGGATCTGCGGATAACGCTGGAACCCGATCATTGTCAGATCGAGTATGCACCGATACCGGAAGTTCCAGAAGCTCTGCACACGTGGCGGAAAAGTCGCGAGTAACGAGAGAATTACGATTAAAAATTACGAGTTTTGAGTCTCTAATAGACGGTGGCCCATGGTTCTTAGGGCGTAGTGAGAAGTGCGTCGTTACCCACGCCACGACTCGCCACTCACAACTCGTTACTTCTCCAAAAGCGTTTTAAAAAATAGAGCATACGTTTTGCTATTTGACAAACGATAGCGTTTTTTTGTATAGTTCAACACGTTTTTGCGCCGGTGTAGCTCAATGGTAGAGCAATTGATTTGTAATCAATAGGTTGCGGGTTCAAGTCCTGTCGCCGGCTCCAATTTAAAGTCCTTGCTCCTTTGTGTGAGGGGATACGGCACAGGCAAGATTCGCTAGTGGCTAGCCGCTAGTACTGCCCCTGCGAAAGAGCCGACAGGGTTCACCCTGATGGGTATCGGAAATTTGCGTTTAGAATTAGAGAGATCTCCGCATAAGATAGGCTCACGGCGATGAGGGAAACACGCCGGAAACTCAGGACGTTTGTCTGGCACTAGCCACTCACGTGTTTTGGTCGTAATCGGTCAGCCATCGTGGTAGGAGTTAAAAGTATGTTGTGCGGATTGACGCCTGAGATTTACTCCGCTGTGCTATCTACCCAGTTGTCGCAATAAGCGCGATGCGGTTTTAAACACAGAGATTAGGAGACACAGAGATTGAGCCACTGGGAGCAGATGCTTCCAGCCTGTGCAAACGACAAACAGGCAAGCCCTCCGCGCGGCTGCGTCGCGAAAAATCGATGAGGTAACTTTATGGATCCCAAAGAACTTTGTCGTGAACGTTGTCGCAAACGTTGTCGAACTTCGACGCAGCCGCGTCTACAGGAGGAGCGAAGCAAACGGAGCACGGGTTTTCCAACCCGTTTTCGTACACGGGTTGGAAAACCCGTGCCCCGTTCGTTACGACCACTCGCTTTCCTTTACAAGCTCGAAGTTATAGGCCCTGTTCTCCCAGTAGGGCAACATTTTTCTGTCCATTTTAGAAGCAGGCGTCTAGAAATTGCGGCAATCTCCTGATTGGCTCTCCTATTCCCATCCCTCTGCGTCTCAAACTCTCTGTGTTTAAATCCCAAACCCCATTACCCACATATTTGCCCCGGTCACTAACCGATTACGTTTTGGTCTTTGCTTTTTTGAGAGAAAAAGTCTACAGTGTGTAGTGAGTGGAATTGGGGTCTCTTAACCCACTCAAGCTATTCGCGCACAGCACGTGGATTCTTGAGCTACTCAAAAATACCGTGAACGGTGATTGTTTAGTTAATAAGGAGAAACATGAGCACGATGCACTGGAAGAAAATGTATTTAAGCGTAGGTTTACTGGGATTTGTAATGGGAGGAGTACAAGCCGATACACTGGTATTGGCGGATCAAGGTGCTTCCGATTATCAACTCGTCCTTCCTGCAGACTCTCCGACTCCTGCGATTGATGGTGCGCTTAGGGAAACCGCGCGCCTCATCCAAACAGCGTTTCACGTCAATGGAGCGGATCTGCCTATTGTTTCGGAAACGGAACGCGATCCCAAGAGGCCAGCGATCTTCCTCGGTAATACACGTTTCGCACGTGAGGCCGACGTCGAGATTGAAAAGCTGCAAGGCTGGGGGTATGTGCATCACGTTGTCGGTCGTGACCTCATCCTTGCTGGACGTGACCATCCGGCATCGCAAGATCCGACGGCGAAACGTCGACAGAACTGGGATCGGATTGGAACCGCACGTGCCGCAGCCGATTTTTTGCGTCAATATGTGGGGGTACGCTTTCTGTATCCTGACCTATCCGCTTTCGTATCGATCGCGGATGCTAAAAGCATTTCAGACTGGGAAAAATCGCCTGCCGTTGAGTTCCTGCCAACGCCAGTGATCGCTGTTCCTGCCGATCTTAAGACGGTGTTTACCCCGCGCATCGACTGGAATACGGGGCACCCCGCGTTAGGCGGTTTTTATGACATTGCTAACAACCGTTTTCCCCGCGTGGACACCGTTTTCGGATGTCATACTTACGCGCGCGCCGCTCCTGTCGAAAAATATTATGAAACGAACCCGGAGTTCTTCGCACTGGTGGGAGGCAAGCGAATCAACGCTGGCCAATACTGTGTTTCGAATCCCCAATTTCAGGAACTGTTGTTTGAAGACATGTGCCATTGGCTTGATCTGGGCTTTGAAACCGTAGACCTCGGCCAGCCAGACGGGTTCCGTGCCTGCCAGTGCGAGGCGTGCAAGAAACTCTTCGATACCGGTGACGATTGGAGCGAAAAACTCTGGATTCTTCACCGCAATCTCGCTGAACGCATCTTGGAAAAATATCCGGATCGCTTCGTAACCCTCATGTCCTACATTCTTACAGCCCAACCCCCAAAGAGTTTTAAAAAGTTTCCGAAAAACGTTAAGATTATGCTTTGCGGAACGAATGAAGGTGACATTGAGCCCTGGCTGGATTACGAGGTTCCCGGAGGATTCACCGGTTATATTTACAACTGGTGCTCGAATCTCGGCACTCGCTATACCCCGATGCGCACTCCACGCTACGTTGCAACGCAGGCCCAACGGCTCGCTAAACACAATATCCGGGCTATTCTGCGCGATGGATCTGGGCAACTCTTTGGACTTGAGGGACCCGTTTATTACACGATGGGCCGCATGTTCGACGATCCTGAAAATCTTCAAGCGAAAGATCTTGTTCACGAGTTCTGCGGTGCTGCCTTCGGCAAGTCTGCAGGTGCTATGTTGCGCTTCTACGACCGCTTGTACCACAGCATCGAACTCTACTCGGAATACCTTGGCACCCGTTGTCCAGGTTGGGGCTATACCGATATCTACGGGCGCCGCCACAAACACCTCTCGGATCCATTCCAGCTTCTGGGCTTTCTCTACACGCCGGAATTGCTCGACAACATGGAGAAGGACCTCGCCGCAGCCGAAAAAGCGGCCAATGCTCCTCGTGTAAAGGCTCGTCTGCTGCTCGTGCGACGCGAGTTCGACTACTTGGTTCACCTCGCTCGAGTCGTGCACCTCTACCGTGCATTCCAGATTGCCCCTGAGGTTCATGCAATCCGCGATCGATTGCTCGATGCTATTGATCAGCGCAATGCCTTTATTGAAACTTTGTACGGTCCGGAAAATAACCGTATCCTGACGGATGCGGGCTGGAATCAGATTCTGTTTCCGTTTGGCGGACACAGCGCCGCTCACCTCCGTTTAGCCTACGATGGCTATCAGGAACCGATGAAAAATACCTGCTTTAACTGGGATACGGCGGCGATGCGAGCCGCTCCACCGCCGGACGCCAAAAAGCTAGCGATTTCATCTACAACGATGCCCGTGACGCTCGACTCATCTGATTGGGAAAAGGCCGCAGGAGGTGAATTATTGCCACTGCCGCTCAGCTCCACAGCCTCGCAAAAAACGAGCTTCCGCGCGTTCTACGACAAGGACACCTTACACGTTCGGATCGCCTGTAGCCTGTCGGGAGCGAAGGATGCGCCGTTGCCCGATACAGAGTCCGTGTTCCTGTTCCTGACCCCCGAATCTGGAAAAGAAATTTCGTACCGTTTTGCGACGGGCCTAGACTCCAGCACGCGTACGGATGCGGCCAGTGGGTTTATTAGCGATGTGATGGATCCGCGCCACGGACAATACGATCCCGACTGGAATGGTGCGTGGACGGTTGAGACCCAACGCGATGCCCAAGGCTGGACGGCCCTGTTCCACATCCCGATTGACACACTGGGTGTGGAAGCCCCAACGTCGGAGACCCGGTGGCGCATGAATGTCGCCCGCATTCACACGCCGGAACCCGGTCGCATTGAACGCGCACTCTGGTCGTCGAATGCACAGACGCAGGAAATTGAAGACCGCACCATTTTTGGAGAAATCCTTTTTCAAACGGGTTCTGAAGCCGTACTCGAAAATCCAACGACGCTCTGGCGTGATACGTACAATGCCAAAACAGGAGACATGCCCGCTGCGTGGAAAACGCTTACGGATCCTCTGCCGACACCGTTGAAGGATTGGAAGTTCCGTACTGACCCATTGGAACAAGGGCTGACGCAAGGCTGGCAGCAGCCTGACCTCAAGGAAGACGGCTGGATGCCAGGTCTCGTTCCGGCATTCTGGGCAGAAATGGATGATGTTGGTAATTATCAGGGTTACGGTTGGTATCGCGTTCGCTTTCAGGTGCCGGCCACTTGGAAAGGACGGTCCGTGCAGATCCGCTTCGCGGCCATCGATGAAGAGGCGTGGGTCTATGTCAATGGAACGCTCGTGCGTGAACACAGTGCGGCTACAGAAAACAAACCTGGCACTGATCTCTGGGAAATGCCGTTCATCGCCGAAGTCCCACCCTCAGCCCTACGCTACGGCGCAGACAACGTGCTGGTCGTGCGTGTGAACAACACCGCCCACAACGGTGGACTTTGGCGTCCCGTGCTTGTGCACGCGGCACCGGCCACAGCACCCTAAGCAGTAGCCCGAATCTAGTATTCTCTCTCAACCTTCAAACTCAATTCATTAGCAAACGTGGAGATTATGTATGAAGAAACTCATGATTCAAAAATCTTTTTTCCTGCTTTTCTGTGCCATCTTATTGCCGACAAGAATACTACGGGCTGAACTGGTTCTCGCAGAGAAAGGGGTGAGTTCCTACCAAATCGTCATTCCCGATCAGGTTGCGGGCAACGATGAGAACGAGATTGTGGACCGATGGCTGATGATGACCGGCAAACTGATCGAGGCAGCCTTCCGCACGAATGGGTTTGAGATCGCGGTTGTTCGCGAGTCTGCCAAAATACCAGAAAAGCCCGGCATCTACTTGGGAGCCACTGAGTTTGCGCGGAAAAACGGCCTACGCACTGACTTCGAGGACTGGACATATCAGTTGAAGGTGGTGGGACAGGATTTGGCGATTGTTGGCGCCGATCATCGGGATCCCACTAAAACTATTCGGAGTACTCACACGCCTTTGGCACTGCTGGGCACCGTCAAGGGGGCTTGCGACTTTCTCCGTCAGTATGTTGGGGTGCGTTTTTTATTCATGAACATGAATCAGAGTCATTACGGAACGCGCGGTGATGGTATGGATGTCTTGGAGGACGGCAAATTGGTGGTTGATACGCGTAGCCTTGCATTCCTGCCCATGCAACGAATTGCTATACCGACGGACCTTGATCTTCAGAAGACGCCGATGTTACGCGCTTGTTCCGATTTAGAACATGAAACTTTTTTTCATATTGCGAACAATTTTTTCCCCTTGCTCAGTTCCATCCAAGGGGCGAGCACGAGTTGGCATCAAATTATTTCGCGCGACGCGTATGGCAAGGATCATCCAGAATATTTCGCCTTGATGGCAGACGGAAGGCGAGCCTGTGATCATCCCGTCGAGGGCGCGCGCGGATTGGAACAACTCTGCCCCACACATCCCGAAGTCCAGGCGTTGATGACTCAGGGCCTCGAGCGCTTGATTCAAGCCGGGAATAAAACAATTAGGCTCTCGCCGCCGGATGCCTACTACCTCTGCTGGTGCAACTGCGAACGCTGTCTCCGCCTGTTTGGTGGAAGAGGCGACACGTGGGCAGATGTCTACGTCAGAGGTCGCTCTGGCAAACTTTGGGATGTGTATTTTGGAATTACGGAGCCGCTACGGAAGCAGTACCCTGAGGTGCGGATCGTGCTTTGGGATTATCAAGATACGCCGATCACTTCAGTCCGCGAATTTCCAGAAAACATAATTCCTCAGCTTCAATTCGGAAAGCAGGCTGATTTCGACCGGCTGAAGGGAATTACTATTCCTGCGGGCATTTGCGGTCTGGAGGAGACGTTTACTGGGTTTGGAGTCGGGGGGCCCTATCTGCCAGAGCGAACACCTGAATACATCGCCGGCCTTGTGCAGAGCATGGCTCGCTCAAAAATGCAATGGACCACGCGTGATGGTTCGATGGGCTACGTGCGCGGCCTGCAGGCATCTGCGTACTACGTTTACGGTCGCATGATGGATGATCCTTCCGCTGACTGGCGCGTCATTTTTGAGGAATTTTGTACAGCCGCCTTTGGCGACGTTGCGCCGGTCATGATACGCTTCTACGATGGATTGCACGAGCAAATCGCCCTTTACTCTGATTTTTTCGGTATCATGATGCCCGCTTGGGATCGTAAATATGGTCGATCTCAATATCGCGACAACAAATGGCATGTGATGAGCATGTACCCGCCTGAGTACTGCGCGGCCGCCGATGCGCTACTGACCTCGGCTGAACGCCAGACGAAAGATCCGGATGTGAAGGCCCGGCTGCACCTGATTAGGATTGAGTTTAATTATCTCAGTGATTTGTCGCGCATCTTTCACCTGCACAGCGCGTGGTTGCTGAACCCCTCTCCAGAGTTTCTGAATCCGCTTCTGGATGCGCTTGATGCATGGCGGGCTGGCTTGGAGTCCTTAGCTGGTGGCACAGGTTCGAACGGCTTTAAGCCTCTGGCCGATTGGCCAGAAATGCGACCGTTTAACGGTCATTTTTTCAGCCATGCAGCCCTGGAGGGGAGCAGTTATCAGCAACGATGGAACACGACGTGCCTGAACTGGGATACGGGGGCAATCCGTAGCGGCGTCCTCAAGAATCAATACCGCTTGTCGGTACCCCTCGTTATGGAAGCGCCAGGTCTTGATGGCGATGCTTGGGAGCAGGCACCCGAACAAGTGCTCCGCATCCGTAACGATATGCCGTTTCGAGCGGTGCGGACGACATTCAAGGTCCTCCGTGATCGCGACCATCTCTATATCCGCTTCGACAGCTTAAACCCCGGCGATCATCCAGAAAATCTACCCAAAATTCAAGCCGAGCGTGACGTTTTCACGCAGGAGTATGTTGAATTGGGCATTCAGCCTGTTGCGGGCGGCACGATCTACCGATTAGTCGCCAACCCGTCAGGCGGTGTGCGCTACGATTCGGCTTCTACGTTCGATGCAGGCAAGCAGAAAGAGGATGTGGCGTGGAATGGCCGTTGGGAGTTCGACTTCCGGACGACAGGCGAAAAAGGACCTTGGAATTTGGGTGTTCGTAACTGGACGGCGTGGTTCAAGATTCCATTTGTCGAACTGGGTGGCTCAGCACCAGCAGCGGGGCAAGCGTGGAGATTTAACGCTGCCCGCTACAGGAATGTCAGCCAATATTTGCTCTGGCATGATGCTCAGTCCGTTACTGATCCGCAGGCGCTCGGGACGCTTGAGTTCTGATTCCGATAAAGAAGAGCAAATGCAGACGTTAGTAGTCAAAAACGCCCGTTTTCGGGCTAAAAGAGGTTAATTATGCAACATTCGCAACAATCCTTGAGCACTATCAGTCTTCTTTTAGGAATTTTCGGATTCCTCGTGTCGCCAACTTTCGGTGCACAGCCCTCGCTCGAGTTCAAAGCGCCTACCGATACGGTGGCGTTGAATACGAGCATCCCTCTCAACGCTGCCTTTACGGTCGAATATTGGGTTCGCTCCACCAACAGCACGGCCTACGCGGTGATTCACAGTACCAACGGCAACAACTTCGCTGTCCAGCACGATCCCTACGATTGGATTCGCAAAATCGGCGGAGCCTTTGTCACACAGAATTCGGGACTGCTCTTTTACCAGCCCTCGGCCACGTACCCCGTAACCTTCTACGTCTCCGACAACCTCGAGGACGGCGCCTGGACGCATCTCGCCTTCACGCGCGACGCGACCAACTCGCTTCAGGTCTATCTCAACGGCGTTTCCATCGGTGCCCGAACCTGGACCGGGGAACTGCGCTTCAACCGTATCGGCGGCGGCCTTCTGGGCCGGGTCTCCGACGTTCGCGTCTGGGATCATGCGCGTAGTGCCACCGCAATCGAATTCGACCGGCATCGCCGTCTGTCCGGCTCAGAAACCGGCTTGCTCGGTTATTGGCCGCTCGACGATGATGCGGGCACAACCGCGCAAGATCTTTCGCCCGCTGCTCATGATGGCACGCTTACAGGTGCAAGTTGGGCTTCGGATGCAGACTTGTTCCTTGTTGCGAATAACAGCGCTT
>CAZUAY010000061.1:0-15809 GCA_964618405.1 uncultured Lentisphaerales bacterium | reverse complement strand
GTGGAAAGCCCCAAAGAACAGGCCTTGACCTCACCCCCGTTGACTGCCCGATTACGATGTCTAAAATTATTTGAATTTCAATGTGCTGGCTTTCATGTTATAATTCAGAAGTTCTACTAGTTGATTAGTAAAATACAATCACTCAAAATACTATGATAAATAGACTATCGAAGGAACTGCTACGGGCTGGAATGCTTCTGGGGCTCTTAATGGGAGGCGTACGTGCTGAATCGCTCGTGCTAGCAGACCAAGGCGTTTCCAACTATCAACTCGTTATCCCTGCGGATTCTCCGACCTCTGCGATTGATAACGCTTTGAAGGAAGTGGCTCGTCTCATCCAAACTGCGTTTCACGTTAACGGAGCAGATCTCCCTATCGTCTCTGAAATGGAGCGAGATTCGGCCAAACCTTCAATCTTCCTCGGCAATACCCGCTTCGCACGTGATGCTGGCGTTACGGTTGCAGAACTTCCCGGTTGGGGGTATGTGCATCAAGTCGTCGGCCGCGACCTGATTCTCGCTGGGCGCGATCACGCTGCACCGGAAGATCCCTCGGCGCAGTGGGACAGAATAGGAACCGCCCGAGCGGCGACCGATTTCTTGAAAAATTATGTGGGGGTGCGATTCTTGTATCCTGATTTGCTCGGCTGGTCATCGATTACTGATGCCAAGGGTATTGCCGATTGGGCAACAACGCCTGCCGTCGAGTTTCTGCCAACGCCTCTGATCGCTGTGCCTAACGACCTCAAGATCACATTCACGCCACGCATCGACTGGAATGTGGGGTATCCGCCGTCAGGTTCCTTTTACGATATTGCCAATAATCGCTTCCCACGCGTCGACACGGTTTTCGGTTGTCACACCTACGAACGTGCGGCTCCCGGGGAAAAATATTACGAATCCCATCCGGAATTCTTCGCCCTCGTGGGTGAAAATCGCATCAACGCCGGCCAGTATTGCGTATCGAATCCAGACTTCCAAGAGCTGTTGTTTCAGGACATGTGCCATTGGCTCGATCTCGGCTTTAAAGACGTCGATCTTGGCCAACCGGATGGCTTCCGAGCCTGCCAGTGCGAAGCCTGTAAGCAACTCTTTGATACCGGTGACGACTGGAGCGAAAAACTCTGGATTTTGCACCGCAATCTCGCTGAGCGCATCTTGAAAAAATACCCGGATCGCTTCGTTACGTTAATGTCTTACATTCTCACCGCCCAACCGCCCAAGAGCTTCAAAAAGTTTCCGAAAAACGTTAAGATTATGCTCTGCGGAACGAATGAAGATGACATTGAGCCCTGGCTGGATTACGAGGTCCCCGGTGGTTTTACCAGCTATGTTTACAACTGGTGCCCGAATCTTGGCACGCGTTACACCCCGATGCGCACGCCGCGCTACGTCGAGACGCAGGTTCGAAGGCTCGCCAAAAACAAGATTCAGGCTATCCAGCGTGATGGGCCCGGACAACTCTATGGGCTTGAAGGCCCCGTGTATTACACCATGGGTCGTATGTTCGACGACCCAGAAAACCTTGAAGCAAAAGACATCGTTCACGAGTTCTGCGGTGCTGCGTTTGGTAAGTCTGCGGCGGCCATGCTGCGCTTTTACGACCGTTTGTACCATAATATTGAACTCTACGCGGAATATCTTGGCACGCGTTGTCCAGGCTGGGGCTATACGGACATCTATGGGCGACGCCATAAACACCTCTCAGATCCGTTCCAGCTCTTAGGCTTTCTCTATACGCCGGAATTACTAGGAAACATGGAGAAAGATCTGACTGCAGCCGAAAAATCGAGCGATGCCCCACGCGTAAAAGCTCGGCTGTTGCTGGTGCGTCGCGAGTTCGACTACTTGGTCCATCTCGCCAATGTGGTACACCTGTACCGAGCTTTTCAGGTTGCGCCCGAGGTGCAAGCAATCCGCGATCGGTTACTCGACGCGATTGATCAGCGCAACGCCTTTATCGAAACCTTGTTCGACTTGGAAAATAATCGTGCGACGTCGGGCGCTCAGTGGGCTGCAACCTTCTTTCCGTTTGGAGGGCATAACGCTTCGCACCTTCGTCTGGCACACGATGGTTACCAGGAGCCAATGAAAGACAGTTGCTTCAACTGGGATACGGCAGCGATTCGCGCGGCTCCGCCGTCGGACGCAAAGCGTCTTGCAATTTCGTACACAACGATGCCCGTGACGCTCGATTCCCCAGCGTGGGAAAAAGCTGTAGACAGCGAATTGTCGCCACTACCGCTCGAGACCACACTGTCGCAGAAAACAAGTTTCCGCGTGCTCTATGATAAGGATGCCTTGCATGTGAAGGTTGTGTGCAGCCTGTCGGGAGTGCCGAATGCGCCGCTACCGGACGCGGAGTCCGTACTCCTGTTCTTGACCCCCGAATCTGGAAAAGAGATCTCCTGCCGTTTTGCAACAGGCCCAGACTCCAACAAGCGTACGGATGCTGCCAGCGGTTTTATTCGCGATGTGATGGATCCGCGCCATGGACAGTACGACCCCGACTGGAAAGGCGAATGGATCGTTGAAACCCAGCGCGATGCACAGGGTTGGACAGCTCTGTTTCATATTCCGATAGCCACACTCGATGTGCAAGTGCCCGTGCCGGAGACTTTCTGGCGCATGAATATCGCTCGAATTCATACGGCGGAATCCGGTCGGATCGAACGTGCGCTCTGGTCATCGAATGCGCAGACGCGAGAATTCGAAGATCGAGCCATTTTTGGAGAACTCATTTTTCAGACCGACTCAGAAGAAGTGCGCAGACATCCAATGGCGGTCTTTCGCGACGAGTATAATGCCAAAACCGGGGAGATACCCACCGAATGGAAAGCACTGGCTGATCCTCTGCCTTCACCGCTTCAGGATTGGAAGTTCCGCGCCGATCCATTGGAGCAGGGACTCAAGCAAGGTTGGCAGCAGCCCGACCTGAAGGAAGAGGGCTGGTTGCCAGGTCTTGTACCGGCATTTTGGTCTGAAATCAACGATGTCGGCGATTATCAAGGCTATGGCTGGTACCGCGTCCGTTTCCAAATACCAGCCACCTGGAAAGGACGCTCTGTGCGGATCCTCTTCGCAGGCGTCGATGAGGAGGCTTGGGTCTATGTGAATGGAATGCTGGTGCAAGAACATAACGCCGTTTCGGAGAAAAAGCCGATTACTGATCTTTGGGAGACTCCGTTTGTCGCCGAAGTTTCTCCTGAAAATTTGCGCTACGGAGAAGAGAATCAGCTCGCGGTGCGCGTGCGTAACAGTCTGGCCAACGGTGGGCTATGGCGTCCTGTGCGGGTTCATGCGGCCCCAGCAACGGCCCCTTGAATTTTATTTGAACGAATTTTAAAGGAGAAGCAATGAGTCAAGATATATTCGCAGGAGTCAGGGACCGCATACGGTGCGAGCTGGCGAAGTCATGCGCCCCGTCTCTGGCTGTTTCAGTCAGCCGGAATGGGGAAATTCTATGGGAAGAAGCTTTCGGATGGGCTGACCGCGAAAGAAGAAACCCAGCGACGGCTCATACCCTGTATTCGTTGGCCTCGGTTTCCAAACCCATTACAGCGACCGCTCTGATGGTTCTCGTCGAGCGAGGGAAAATTGATCTGGATGCTCCCGTCAACCGCTACCTTTCTCGCGACAGTCAAATCAAGGTATGGATCGGAGATCCCGATGAGGTCACCGTTCGTCGGCTGGCGAGCCACACCGCAGGACTTCCCGGCCAGTGCAATTTTTATTCGGCTGACGAAATCGTCCAGAAGCCGACCATGGAAGAATCTATCCGACGTTACGGAAACATTGTAACACTGCCCGGCGAGCGATACCGTTACTCGAACTTCGGCTACGGCATCATGGATCACCTGATCGCGCGCGTCTCGGGAATGACTTACGAAGAATTCCTGCGGCACGAAGTATTTACTCCCTTGGGCATGACGCATGCGTCAGTGGGCATCGGTCCGGGTCTCGCCGCATTCGAAGCGATACGATACGATGAAACGGATAAGCCGATACCCTTCTACGTGAGCGACCATGCGGGTGCCTCGGAAGTTTATACCAGTGTACATGACCTCGCTCGCTTCGGCAGGTTCCACTTGGGCCAAATCGGCGCAGACCAGAAAGCGATCTTGTCGGAGGAGACTCGTGCCGCCATGCAGGTTCCCATCGCATCCATGTCGCCTGTGAACCCTGCCGATTTTAATCTTGCGCCGGGATCGCAGTACGGTCTAGGCTGGGTTATTGACAATGACGATCTTGGCTTGCGGGTCGGACACGGTGGCGGAATGGGAGGAGCCGCCTCGAAGATCCTGATGTTGCCGGATGAAGGCATTGTTATCGCGGTCGCAGCCAATCAGTTCATGCCGCTTCCATGGACTATCGAAAAAGATATTCTGTCTGTGCTGCTGCCGGGCTATGCGGAAAAATCGACGGAGCATTGGAAAAGTCGCGACGTATCGCAGACTGAACAAAAGCCTGTCTTGTTCGAGCCGGTTCCTGAGCTCCTCGGCGAGTGGGAGGGCGTTGTGCGTACCTATAACGGCGACTTTTCCTTAACACTATCCTTCAAGGATTCGGGCGATATCCACGCCAAACTTGAAGGACAATGGCCGACACTGGTAACCCATGCACGATTCTCCGCCGGACGGCTGACTGGAAGTATGGCCGGTAGGCTCAATATTGCAGATTGTAATCGTCGACCTTGGCATCCTTGGCATCATCTCGATCTCGATCTTAAACTTAGAGGCGACGTTCTTAATGGCTCTGTTGCGGCCATTGTAGCGAATTCGGTCAGTCAGTGGGCGGAATTACGAAAAAAATAATGCGCTCGCAAGATGCAAACGTCTTTGTGGTAAAAACCGAGTCACCTGCTTCCACCACGATGGCCGGACTACCGCCCGACGTGGTGCGCGTGGACTATATCAGCGCGCTAGACGGGCTTTCGGATTGGGCGCTTTTGCAACCGCCGACAACGGGTGACACCTGGGTTGTGTTTCTCCACGGACACCGATCAAAGGGAGATCAGATCTTCACGCGTGCTGATCTGACTGCGAGCTGGCTTGTACCGATACGTGTGGCCGGCTTGGGAATTGTGTCCGCCAACTTGCGCGAAAACGCCTGGATGTCTCCGGCGGCGGCTGACGATTTACACGAGCTCCTCGGGTGGTTGCGCAAGACCCATAAGGCAGGCCGTTTCCTGTTCTTCAGCGGCTCCATGGGAGGTACGAGTAATTTGATCTACGCTACCTTGTACCCCGAGGACTGCGCGGTCGTCGTTGCCCTCGGTGCCGCAACGGATTTGGCGGAATATTACGCTTGGGGTATGCAGCATGCGCCCGGCATACAGCGGGAGATTGCAGAAGCCATAGCAACCTCCTACGGCGGAACCCCTGACCAGATACCGAACCTTTACCACAAACATTCGCCGCTTTTCAACGCAAATCGATTGACCATGCCGCTTTATCTCGCGCATGGTGAGCATGATGCCCTCATGCCAGTGGCACAAATGCGCGCCCTCGCCGGCAAATTGGCCGGAAAGAGCAACGGAACCTACGTCGAAATTCCCAGCGGAAACCACGATTCACCCTGCTTTCACAAACCAGCCCTAGCATGGCTTCTTCAGACAGTCGAGGAACAACAATGAGAACGAAATTGACGATTATGATTCTTTTTGGACTGACACTCGGTTTGATAAACTGCATTCAGGCGGCGGAATATTTTGTCAGCAAACAGGGCTCAGATGTCAACACTGGCGCGAGCCGAGAGCTGGCATTCCAGACCATCCAGAAAGGGGTGGACGCGCTTCAGCCCGGCGATACACTGACCATCGGGCCGGGTGAGTATTTTGAAACGGTCTGCCGCACAAACCTAGGCAACATGGCCGTTGATACGGTCATCCGCTCCGAGATTCCTGGAGCCGCCGTACTGCGTGGCGATGTGCCAGCGCCGGAATTCAAGAAAGTAGAGGGTTTCCGTTTTGTCTATGCCGCGCCATTCGATCAAACGCCGCAAGCCGTGTTGGAGCATCACACAGGACATACTTTTTTCCCAAAGCCCAATCCAGCGGAGTTGGAGTTCAATCCAGGGTTTTTCCATTATGACACCCATTCTCAAAAGCTCTACATTTCCAATCCTGACCTGAGTTCACCGGACGGTCGTCGCTACACCGTCGCGGTGAAAGGCGTCAGTGGTCTAGAGCTTTACACGCCGCAACGGGTTCGAGTGGAGGGGCTGGCCGCGACGGGATTTCATCCACACTGGGGAATTGTAATGCTCACGCCCAACGATTGTGTGGTGCGCGACTGCATTGCCTTTATGAATGTCGGCGGCATCAACTTGTGCCCCACCAACGGGATCGGCGGCGATGGTGGAGCCAACAATATTGTTGAAAGCTGCGTTGCTTTCGGGAACACTTTTGCCGGGGTTTGTCGCTATGGGGCCAACAACGACGTCATCAGGAATTGCCATCTCTTCAAGAACGTCCGCGAAGGCAACGAGCATTTCGGCATTATTCATTACGGCGGTATGCACGGACCGCTGCTGATGACCAACAATATTTCCTGGGGTCACAACTTCAATTATTCGGTTAAGCCGCGCGGCTTGGAGCGGTTGGAGCGAAACGTCGCCTTGGGATATATCCGTATCGTCAACATGGCTCATAACATCGTCGCCGGCGGCAACGAGTATGACGGTGCTTCTGCCCAAACCGCTGATAATGTCCTCTTTAGACGCGAGCAAAAGCTTGATCGGGATTTCGAATATGCCGATCCACTCAATCTCGACTTCCGGCTGCAGCCCGATTCGCGATTCCGGAAAGGCATCCCGGTCGGAACAGATCGCGGCCCTTATCCTTACACGGCGACTGTCTTCTATCTCGCAACCGATGGTGACGACGAAGCCGACGGCCTCTCCATGCGCAAGCCTTGGCGGACGTTGGCACGCGCCTTGCCGGCACTGCGCCCCGGCGACACGGTCTATCTGGCGGAAGGTGCGTATGCGGCGGCAACTTGGAAGTCGGGTGGCGATGCGAATGCGCCGATTCGAATCGCGGGCCGCGGCCGTGGCAGCGTGGTCATCACCAATCACCTCGCTGTAGCTGACGGTGCGGGAATCGTTTTCGAACGTCTGGCGTTTGCCGGCGGCGTGACTCTGAAAGGGGGTCAGGATCTCGCTTTCAACAATTGTACGTTTTACGGCAGTTCCGGCGGTTTGGAGGCGAACAGAGTCAACAAACTCAAAATCACGCATTCGGTTTTCAAAGATGTCCCACTACAATTAAGCCGGACCCAGAATGCATCGCTGATCGGTAATTTGTACGCCAATAGCGGTGGACCAGCGGTGGTGGTTGATGCGGAGGATGCCGTCCTCTATTCGGACTACAACAGTTACCAGGATGCAAGTCGGTGCTGGCGCATCGGGGGCGGTGGCTGGTCCTGCAGCCGGACGTCCGCCACACTACCGTTGGCTGGCTTACAACCGCAACAAGATCAGTATTCAAGCGTTCTGAAGCCGGAATTTACGACGGCACAGGATGGGTCGCCACATTTAGCGAACGCCGATCTGTTCAAGAGCTTAGGACCGCACAGCACCACCCTCGGAATCCATTACGATTACCAGGTGACGGCAGAAGCCATAAGCCTAGTAGGGCCTTTCGTGCATTCCGTGCAGGACAGTACGGCCAATATCGAATGGTGGTCTTCGCATCCTGCCCGTTACACGCTCTGCTGGGGCGACACGCCTGAGATGACAAATGCAACGCGGAGTGTGGGCGGTCCAGAACGCTTTAACACCTTTAGTCTGACCGGCCTGAAGCCTAGTCGGAAGTACTATTTCAGCATTCGTTCTGTGGCCGCCACGGGGCGAGATGCCGCAGAGCCGCTGCCCGAGTTGCGCCCGGACAATGCCAGCGTATCGTTTGTCACGGCATCGGCACCAGCCGCTCCCAAGGTGTATTACGTGGCACCGGACGGCGACGATAAGCACGACGGGTTGAGTCGCGCTCAGGCGTTTCAGACGGCCAATCGCGCGGCAGTCCTTGTCGGGCCCGGTGATACTGTCATGATCGCCGACGGAGACTATGCAGAAACGGTACGCATTCGCGCAGCGGGGACGGAAAGCCAGCCCATTGCGTTTCGTGCCCTAGTGGGAGAAAAGCCGGTTTTCGCAGGCGAAAATGTAAGCTTGGTTTTTCAAGTCGTTTCCAAGCCCGACCTCCGGTTCGACGGACTGTATTTCGGTGCCGGGTTCTGGGATAAGGTGATGGTGATCCGTCAAAGTCCGCGGCTTCAGGTCACGCGATGTTTTAACGTCATGATCGGCGCTGATGAGTGTCCTGATATGCTGGTTCGAAATTGTGTGGTGCGAGGAGGCTGGTCTGGGCTCGCTCTGAGCCGTTCACCTGGTTCAATGGTCGAGAATAACGTTTTCATCATGACCATTCTCCGCCATATCGAAGGTGACGCCTTAGTGGCGCGCAACAATATTTTCTGCGAGTGCATCCGTAACAAAGCCCATCAGACCTTGGTGTCACTAGGCCAATACGCGGTTGAGTCGAATAATTGCTTTTATGTGCGCTGGCCTGAGGATGAAAAACTGGCAATTAATTGGCGACCGCTGACGGAATACCGCTTGCGGACGGGTTCCGATACGTTCGCAGCCAATCCGATGATGCCGGGCGTAGCGGGATGGACTCAAGGTTGGCAGGAAACTAAGGTTGAGAATTTCGATGATTGCTTCGCGGCCAATCCGGAGTTAATTTTGCGAGGCATCGGCCTGCAGCCAGAGGCCTTCCGCGATTTCCAGTTGGACGTCACCCAGTGGCCGTTCACTCGGGATTGGGCCGAACAGGTTATTGCTACCACTAACGCCATTGGGAAACTTGTGCAGGCAGGCAACGATGCTGCAGCGCTGATTGCCTTAACCAATCTGGCGGCAACCGTCACCCTGCCGACGCGCCTGAAGGCGGAGATTCTTGAACAGGCTTCTTTGTGTGCTGAGCGTCTGAAAGATGATACGCTGTCCATGGATTTGGCGAAAAAGATTCCTGTGCAGCCGATCGCGATGCGGCGCCAAATGCAACTGATGCTGGCGCAGGGGAACTACGGAGAAATCCTTGCTAATTTCAATTCGGGAAAATTGGGCGGTCGGAGTTTTCATCAGAGTTACACATATCCGGAACTTGAGGACCTGATGGCCGACCTCTTCTACTTGCGCAGCCGAGCCTACATCCAGACGAATGATCTGGCGGCTGCGGAAGCTGACTTAAAAATCATGAATGACAAGCGGATGGAACTGAGCTACCGCTCGGGCGAGGCCATTCACGACTTGGTTTGGTTGCGGTTGGGCGATTTCTACCGCGATCAGCTCAAGGATGATGATCGAGCTTATTCTGCCTATACCAACATTCTCGATCGAACCACCTGGTCGCCTTTCGGCCGACCACGCAAGCCCGCGTCTACGGGAGCGAGTACCACGCTCGTGGCGGCCACGCAAGCCGTAAGCGACATCCTGCGAAAAAAAGGACGTGAAAAGGAAATTCCGCAGTTGCAATACAATCTTCTACTGGCACAAGCGGAGGCGGCCGCCGCCGTGTTGAAGGGTGGCGAAATGATCGCCAAATTCAAGGAAATCCTCGCCATGCCCGGCAAATCATCGGTTGGAATCGAAGCAGTCGAGAAGCGTATCCATGCGTTGCCCGACGAAGTCAAAACCAACACGGTGAAAGCCGTAGGCGTCCTGGTCTCTGGACTTTTTGACGATACGCGCGACTTGCTGGTCAAGGGGGCTTGCGAAGCCAACACAGACAATAGGGTGACTGCCCTGAGGGCACTTCTTTTGTATGCACCCGAAGACAAGGTCAATGAACTTTTAGAGAAGGCCGAAGCAGCTTTCAAAAAAGATTCGTTGTAAATTCTTTTAGGCCCATGCGGATTCGAGGAGCTTGACGATTTGAGCGATGTCGTTCTCCTTCAATGCCGCGTAACCCATGACAACGGTGTTGCGGGGAATGACGGTGTCGACCCGCTCCGCGTATTCAGAAACACCGGTGAGCCGAATGCCTTCTTTGGCTGCACGCGTTTTCATGCCCTTTTCCCCGGGGCCGCCGCTGAGCGTGACGAGTAAATGCAATCCAATATTGGATCCGCTAATGTGAACGCGTGTGCCGAATGCGGCTTTAAGAAGCGTGATGAGCAGGTCGCGACGCTTCCGACACAGCGTGCGCACGCGATTTAAGTGACGAACAAGATGTCCGCCCGCAATGAACTCGGCAAGTGTAAGTTGTTCAAAGACCGAGACCGTGCAGGAATAGTCTTCAAAACGTTGCCTGTATTCTTGCAAGAGCGTTTGGGGCAGCACCATATACGCAATACGAACCGAGGGTGCAATTGAGCGAGACATGGTGCCGATGTAGATGACTTTCTCGCTGGAGGTGAGCCCTGACAGCGAGGGTATTGGTCTTCCTGAGTAGCGGAATTCACTGTCGTAATCGTCCTCGATGATATACCGTCCAGTTTTCTCTTCAGCCCACGCGATGAGTTCTAGTCGGCGTCCGACGGGCATGGTTGTTCCCATCGGAAATTGATGCGTTGGCGTAATGTAGGCAATGTCAGCACCGCTGCTCCTTAACAAGTACGGTCTCATGCCGGCATCATCCATGCCGAGTAGGGTGTAGGGAACCCGATTGTTTTGAAGGATGCGTCGATTCTTCACGTAGCCTGGATCCTCGAGCGCATACAGAACATCAGGCCCAGTGATCTTGGTTAGGAGACTCAGCAGATACTCCATTCCAGCTCCGATGACCAGTTGAGAAGCGACCGCATCGACCGCACGAAATTCCCGCAGGTGTTCCATTAAAATTTCTCGCAGAACACGCTCGCCTTGCGCCTCACCAGGAGCGAGCAAGGACTTTCCCCGCGTCATAACTTTTTTGGTTAACTTGGCCCAGGTTGCAAAGGGAAAAACGTCTGGATCAACAAGGCTCGTACGTAGATCGTATTTAAAATCTGGAGGAGGGGAGGGGAGCTTCGCGGTAGAACGCCTGGTAGCAGTCTGAAGCGATTTGACAGATTGGGGAATTTCAATGACAAAGAATCCACTTCGCGGTCTCGATTCAATGTAGCCTTCGTCGACAAGCATTTGGTACGCACCATCGACGGTATTGATGCTGAGCTGTAAGTGCTCGCTGAGCATACGCTTCGAAGGCAGACGTTCGCCGGGCCTCATGCGTCCCGAAGCAATTTCCTCCGCCAGCTTCTTATAGAGTTGGTGGTAGAGTGGCCTGGTGCCAGCAAAGGTGAGGGTGAGAGCGTCCATTAATAGTGAGTAGTGAGTAGTGAGTAGTGCGTAGTGCGTAGAAAATTATGAATTACGAATTACGAATTACGAATTACGAATTGGGAGATAGTGAGAAAAAATTACGAATTACAAATCGCAGACTCGCGACTCGCGACTCTCAACTTCTCCTAAACTGACCCCATCAAAAATACCGGAACTGGGTGTTGTGGAGGTGTCAAAAGAGAGTATAATACTCGTCTTGTTTAGAAGAAGCAAGTCTGATGTTAAAGTGAAAGCGGCCTGTGTGTCGCCGTAAAAAAGAAAGAAGGATAGATATGGCAACGAAAACTAAGAAGACCGCTAAAGCAGCGAATACCGAAAACCGCGCTGAGCTCAACCGTAATCTTGCGCAGATGCTCAAAGGTGGCGTGATCATGGACGTGACGAATGCCGCAGAAGCGAGGATCGCCGAGGACGCAGGTGCTGTCGCTGTGATGGCACTGGAACGCGTTCCTTCGGACATCCGTAGAGACGGAGGTGTGGCTCGCATGAGCGATCCGCAAATGATTATCGAAATTCAGGCCGCGGTGTCGATTCCCGTAATGGCGAAGGCACGTATCGGGCATATCGCAGAAGCACGAATTCTTGAAGCACTCGAGATTGACTACATCGACGAGAGCGAGGTGTTGACCCCGGCGGACGATGAATTCCATTTGGATAAGCATGCGTTCTCGGTGCCGTTCGTTTGTGGTTGCCGAAACATCGGCGAAGCGCTACGCCGGATCGGTGAAGGCGCAGTCATGATTCGCACCAAAGGCGAGGCGGGCACGGGCAACATTGTCGAAGCCGTTCGTCACATGCGCTCGGTCATGGGGTCGATTCGTCGCTTAAAGAATCTTCCTGCTGACGAGTTGATGGTCTTTGCAAAAGAAAACGGTGCACCGTTCGAACTCGTAAAGCAAGTGGCAGAGTCAGGACGCCTCCCCGTCGTGAATTTCGCGGCAGGTGGTGTTGCAACGCCCGCCGATGCGGCGCTGATGATGCTGTTGGGCGCTGATGGCATTTTCGTGGGGTCTGGCATTTTCAAATCAGCCGATCCCGCCAAGATGGCGCGTGCCATTGTGAAGGCAACGGCCTCCTACAACAATCCGAAGGTGCTCATCCAAGTGAGCAAGGGATTGGGTGCAGCGATGAAGGGAATAGAGATCAGCTCAATCGCGCCTGAAAATCTGATGGCTGGCAGAGGCTAAACATGAAACGAATCGGTGTGCTATCCCTCCAAGGCTCTGTTGCAGAGCACTTGGCAGCACTCTCGACCCTTCGAGGCGTTAAGCCGGTAGAGGTGAATTCCTCTATCGGCATTAAATCCGTTGATGGCCTAATTATTCCTGGGGGCGAGAGTACCACGATCTCACGCCTTCTCAAAATTTTCGATATGGAAGAGCCGCTCAAACGTCGTATTGAAACCGGTATGCCCGTGTGGGGAACGTGTGCCGGTATGATTCTGTTAGCCAAAGAGGTGTTGGGCGAAAGTCCGCATCTTGCACTCATGGATATCAGCGTGAGACGTAATGCCTACGGACGTCAACTTGGCAGTTTTCGCACGACCCTGCCAATTCATGATCTTTCAACTCATCCGATTGAATGCGTTTTTATTCGCGCGCCGTGGGTGGAGCGCGTCTGGGGTGATACGCGCGTGCTTGCGGAGGAAAACAGACACATCATTGCCGCACGAGAGAACAACATGCTGGTGACTTCTTTCCATCCTGAGCTGACCCACGATACGGCGATTCATTCAGCCTTTGTGGCCATGTGCTGAGACGGCGCAGAAGAAGTCGCGAGTCGCTAGTGGCGAGTCGCGAGTTGTGTCCCATGCCCCATTAGAAAACTTTATTTTAAGCCAAGCTGGAAGCTTTGTCGATCATGACTCACTGGTCGGACGCGTCAGACAAATCTCGTAGCTCGATACTCGCCCTACGCGACTATTTTTACACATTAGTGGTGTTTAAAATAACTTCACACTTGTCTTTACCCATCGAATCTGTATAATTTTGCCTTTTAATCGGATAACACCGTATAAATTGACGATTTAGAAAGGTTTAATTATGAATTTTAATTTTTCACAGCAGGGAGCTGAAATTTATGTGCCAGACGGCATCGAAGGCGGTGCGGCCTTTTCGCGAGTCAAGACAGTTGTCGTGGGTGCCCATCAAGACGATGTCGAATTCATGGGTTTTCCGCTCATTCTAGGGGCATACGGCACGGGAGAGCCTAGCTTTGGTGCAATTGTGATGTCGAATGGTGCAGGTTCGCCACGGAGCGGTGTCTATGCGGATTGTACGGACGCAGAGATGCAGACCATCCGTCGCAAAGAGCAGAAGCTCGCGGCTGATGTCGGACACTACGCCGCTTTGGTTCAACTTTGGTTTACAAGCAAAGATCTTCGTAATCCAGAAAACCAAGCGCCTTCTGATGAGCTGGCAGCGGTCCTTCGTGCCATGCGTCCTGAGGTGGTTATGACCCACAATTTTGCTGACAAGCACAACACGCATGTTGGAACCGCGATCAATGTGCTTCGTGCAATCCGTAAGCTTCCAAAGGCTGAGCGCCCTAAGAAATTGCTGGGCGGCGAGATCTGGCGTAGTCTCGATTGGGTTTCTGACAGCGAAAAACTTCGGTTGAACTCAGGAGGACGCGATGCGCTTGCAGCCGCGCTCATGGGAGTCTTTGATTCCCAAATTGCGGGTGGAAAGCGCTACGATCTGGGAACGTTTGGCAGGCGTCGCGCCAATGCCACATACGGAGATCCGCATGCCGTTGATGATATGGAGCAGGTTGCTTATGCAATCGACATGACCCCGCTGATAGAGGATGATTCGCTTTCGCCTGAGGCATTCATCATGGGATTTGTAGAACGCTTCCAGGCTGAGATTCGTGAAACACTTCGCACCGGCGGAGCCAACATTTAAAGGAATAATTCGAATGAAAACCAATCAATTTGTCCCCATGATTCCGTCCCTGTTCAAGCTTAAAGCGGCAGCGGCCAAAGGAAAGCACACTGAATTTAAATTCGCATGGGAACGCGAAAACGGCTGCGCCTATCAGTATACGCTTCCGATTCCGGCAGGAATGGAAAACGACGCCGAATCCATTCGTCTTGCTGAGCGGTGTGTGAAGTTCGTGCTCTGGGCATCGGGTGGCTGGAAACTTCACCTTTCTGGCCCTGATGCTTTCTGTGCAGCGATCGAAAATGCATACGGTGCAGGCGGAGCGAGAAGCTTCGACCGTGATATGATGTTCAAAGCCTACGGACGCGAGATGGAGATTTGTCGCAGCAGTGCCGATGCTATTCCGGCGACGCGCGATTCTGAGATGGGAACGGGCATTTCGTGGAAGGGATGCAGAATCGGTTTTGACCTCGGTGCCAGTGATTTCAAAATCGCGGCAGTAGAGGATGGTGAAGTCCGGTTCAGCGACGAATTCCCTTGGGATCCACGCAACGCAGAAGATCCATCATACCACTTCGAACAGCTTAACAAGGGCTTGCAGGCCGCGGCCTCGCACTTGCCTCGTGTAGATGCAATTGGCGGAAGTTCGGCTGGAATCGTGGTCGACAACCAGATGCGTGTGGCCTCGCTCTTCCGTGCCATTCGTCCGAACCTGTACGCAGAAGCACAGAATCTTTTTAAGAACATCGAGAAGAAATGGAATGTGCCAGTTCAGGTTGAGAATGACGGAGACGTTACAGCCTTGGCCGCATTTTTAACGAATGGAACGAAGGCGGTTCTCGGCGTGGCGATGGGCTCCAGCGAAGCTGGCGGATACTTGGATCGTAAGGGTGGCATTACCGGCAGACTTAACGAGCTTGCTTTCGCTCCCGTTGACTTTGGAAAGACTGCACCTACTGACGAATGGTCAGGCGATTCTGGAGTCGGCGCGATGTATTTCTCGCAGCAGGCTACGAATTATTTGGCAGGCTATCTGGGTATTAAGTTCCCTGAGAGCATGGGGCTACCGGATCGCCTGGTTGAAGTCCAGAAGCTGATGGAAATGAATGACCCAACCGCTACCACACTCTATCGGATGTTGGGTGAAAATTTGGGACACTCCGTTGTCTGGTATCGTGAGTTCTACGACATGGATCACTTGTTGATTCTTGGACGCGTGACCTCGGGAACAGGTGGCGATCTGATTCTTTCGACTGCTACTGAAACCGTTGCGAAATTCTATCCTGAGTTTCCTGCTGTGTCGATCTCGATGCCGGACGAAAAGGCGAAGCGACTCGGTCAAGCCGTTGCAGCGGCGGCACTCTGCCCGCACAGCAAGTAAGTAATAAATTACGAATTATTAATTAAAAATTACGAATTCGGAAACACCGCCTCTGAGCAAAAACTCAGAGGCGGTGTTGTTTGTACAAAATGGAATGCTGTGGCTGGCCTCGATGCGGCCGGAATGATCCGTGGCTACAGTTTCAGCTCGCTACTTCTCCTCTGTGGCTGGCCTCGATGAGGCCGGAATCGTCCGCGATCACCGATCGCGGCTACA
>CAZUAY010000060.1:0-16151 GCA_964618405.1 uncultured Lentisphaerales bacterium | reverse complement strand
GGCCACTCGGCCACCTCTCCATAAATCGCGTTTGTTTTGCGAACGACGTAAAGCTATCATAAAATGAGTCCACCGTGCAACAACAAAAGACTTCTGGTGTATAGTTTTTAAGTGCTTTTCATGGCGTTTGTTTGTATAATGCAAGGTATGCAAATTAGACTTCTACAGACAGGCGCATTCTTCGAAAATTGTTGGCTTCTCTGGAATGAACCGGATCATGTTTTTATTGTTGATCCAGGTGACGATTCAGAGGTAATTATCAGCGCGTTGAAAAAAAATGGCCTGAAACCTTCCGCTTTCCTGCTAACGCATGGACACCTTGATCATATTTCTGCGCTACCGGCTCTCGTCGCTGCGTATCCCATCCCCGTTTACATGAGCGCTGCTGACGCGCAGTGGGCGTTCACACCGGTCAATGCGATTCATCCCTACCAATCGGTTCTCAAGCCGCCGGTCGGCCTTGATACGGACTTGCATGAAGGGCGAGTCATCGAGGCGGGATCGTTGAAGGCACGCGTGATCGTTACGCCGGGGCATTCTCCCGGGTGTGTTTGTTTTGCGTTCGATGCGGAAAAGGTGCTTGTCGCTGGCGATACGCTCTTTCAAAACTCCATTGGTCGTACGGATCTCCCAGGAAGTAGCAGTGCGAAGATGATGGAGTCATTGACGAAGTTGATGAAGCTCGATGATAATTTCAAGGTGTTGTCGGGTCATGGCGATGCGACGACGATCGGTGACGAACGCAGAAATAATCCGTTCATTGCGGAGCTTGATTAGTCTGGCTGGCTTTGCAAATCAGGGAGAGATGATGAATTCGCAAAAATCAAAAATTTCAATCGGCGCCGATGGAATCGATGCACAAAAAATCGTCTCGCAAATCCTCGAGGAGGTCGATCGTAAGCGCAAAGAAGGCGTGTATGACGAAGCGCGTGTGGCGCGCGCCGAGCGGAACAATCTCCTGACGCTCAAGGACGATGCGAGTTTTATGGAGCAGTACATCCTCTGTCTCCGTCAGATTGTCCCCGTCGATATTAACGATTTTGAGATCGTCGAGAAGCGAAGCCGCATGGCGCCGCTCGTCGTGAAGCTGAAGAAAACCATCTGGAAACTGCTTAAGTTCTACACGTTTCGATTGTGGTCACAGCAGAATCAGACGAACTCCTTACTGCTCGCTGCCATAGAGATTATGGAGACTCGGCACAAGCGTGAAGTCGCCGAGCTGAAAGCGCGGATCGACACGCTCGAAGGAAAGACGAAATGCGAGTAGCGTTTGTCTGTCCACGCCTGCATGAGCCGGGTACGGTCGGCGGTGCGGAAACACTCATCTACAGCCTTGCCGTGGATGCGGTGGGACTCGGCCACGACGTTGAGTTCTTGACCACGTGCGCTAAAAATCATTTTACGTGGGAGAACGAACTTCCTGAAGGCGCTTTCCAACGCGATGGCATGACCGTGCGCCGCTTTCCCGTCAATGCGGGGCGCGATGTTGACACCTTTTTGCGTCTCCAGACAGAAATCTGCCGCGACGGCACGCTATCGCCAGAAGAGGAAGATGCGTGGTTGCGGCAGAGTGTGAACGCTGACACGCTGATTGCGTATTTGAAGGACAATGCTGCCTCTATTGATCGCGTCATCGCAGGGCCTTATCTCTTCGGCCTCATTGAGGCGGCCGCACGGGCAGTGCCCTCGAAGATGCTTCTCGTGCCGTGTCTGCACGATGAGCCTTTTGCGCGTGTCGGACGTATTCGTGACATGTTTCAGATGGTGCGTGGGTTTTTATTCAATACAGAGCCCGAGCGACGTCTGGCGCATCGCATGTTCGACCTGCATCCGCAAACCGATGCCGTTGTTGCGATGGGTATTGCGCCCTTTACTGTAGATCCAGAAGCATTTGCGAAACGCACCGGAATCAAGGGCGATTACGTCGTCTACAGCGGACGTCGTGAGCCCCTCAAGGGAACGCCGATTTTGGTGGATTACCTCGATTGTTTTCGTCAGCGCACGGGTCGCGATGTGAAGCTCGTGATGACGGGATCGGGCCCTGTTGAAATCCCTACAACCCTCGCGCCACATTTTCATGATCTCGGTTTTGTTTCCGAGCAAGAAAAGCGTGAGGCCATGGCCGGCGCCGTTGCATTCTGCCATCCATCGGTGAACGAAAGTCTCAGTATCGTCATTCTTGAAGCGTGGTTGGCCGGTACGCCAGCGCTCGTACACGCCAAGGGCGAAGTCTTGCGCTGGCAGTGCGAATCCTCCAACGGCGGTCTTTGGTTCGCCAACTATCCAGAATTTGAAGCCATGTTATTGTTCTATCTCGACCATCCAGATGCCGCCGCGCGGATGGCAGAGCAGGGCAGGGCGTATACGCTCGCCAAATATGCGCCCGAGGCCGTGCGCGAACGATTTCAAGCTGCGCTTCTCAACTGATTCTGACGATTTACAGTCTAGGGTCGATAGCTCTTCTTTACGTCCCGAGGCAATGAACTCCTACGAAAGTCAGCCTTAAAACAAGTTTTTTTAGTTTTTGACATAGCCTAATAGAAAAATACGCTTCCACTATTTGCGTACGGTATACTACTGCGTAGTATTCAAGGAAGATGGCTCGGTTAAACACCTGAGAACCTGACATCCCCCTATAAACATCTGGATCAATCCGCCTAGAAGAAGAGAAAGTGGTAATACAATTATTGCCACAATCCTCACCCGTGAGAACGCGTGCGATCAACCAAGTGCGGCTTTAATTACAATTAATTATAATGTATGTTATTTGTATGGACATCAAAAGCCTATTGTGCTACTTTTAAGTTTTGAACCAACTGAAAGGCTAAAGCATGACAACGACCATACGAATTAGTGATGAACTCAAACGAGAGTGCGACCTGATTTTCGAAGACATCGGCTTGACTATGTCCAGCGCCATGACGCTGTTTCTCAAGCAAGTTGTAAAAACGGGTGGAATACCATTTGAACTCAAAGCCAGGATCCCAAACGCCGAAACGCGTAAAGTCCTTGATGCAATATTAAACGGAGAAGAGCCTTTAAACGGACCATTCGAGTCTGTCCAAAAAATGATGAAGGATTTGACGCATGCTTAAGCCTGTGTATTCTAACCGGTTTAAAAGGGATGTCAAACTTGCCATTAAACGTGGGAAGAATCTTGAGAAGATGGCGACTGCATTGAGATTCTCTGTTCCCAAAGACCACTTCCCACTCAGTACTGCGACCACGCTCTTGGCGGGAATTATGCCGAATTCAGAGATTGCCATATTGAACCAGACTGGCTACTGATCTATCGGATTGAAAACCAGTTGCTTCAACTAATCCTTTCGCGAACTGGAACGCATAGTGATTTGTTTTAGAAACAGGCTAACATCGTCCCGAGGCAATGGAATACCGCCGCCTCGGCCGTGATTTACACCCCAGTATGTACGCCTTAGTCTTGTTGTCAGATCCCCGTCTTTGTCATGGCAGAAAGTTTGCCACAAGTTGTTCCTTTGAATTCAGCTCAAAAATGCTTTTAGTGCTGCTTTTAGTGCTTGCCCTTTTTGAGAGAAGAAGCTAGCCTATTTCTTATTTGAGGTCTCACCATGGATTTTGTTCAACAAGCAGCTATCTATAGAACCGTTGTCGAAGCGGAGCTTAAAGAACTCTTCACTTCAGAGGGTATTCTTGACGGAGAAGGTATCCCTGCAGAGCTTCGCGAGCCGATGCAGTATGCCTTTTTGACTGGCGGGAAGCGGTTGCGCCCTGTGCTCTGTTTGGCGGCGTGCCAAGCCGTTTCTGGGAGTTTTGAAAAGGCTGTGCCGGCGGCGCTGGCTATCGAAGCGCTTCATACGTATACGCTGGTACACGATGATCTGCCTTGCATGGATGATGATCTTTTGCGTCGCGGTCAGCCGACCGTTCATGCGAAGTATGGGTATGCTCAGGGCGTGCTGGTCGGTGATGCGCTACAGGCCGTTGCTTTCGATCTAGCCCTGCGTTCACCCGTTGAGCCAGCAATTCTCTGTGCCATTCTGCGAGAATTGGCCGCTGCTGCTGGCCCTGCCGGTGTCATTGGCGGGCAGTGGGTTGACGTGACGGCGAAGCCGCCGCACGACGTTGACCGTGTTTCGTATGTGCATGAGCATAAGACGGCCGATCTGATCCGCTGTGCTCTGGCCATGGGTGGTGCGGCAGGCGGAGCCGATGAGGTTCAAATGGCAGCATTGAAACAGTTCGGTCTCAACCTTGGCATCGCATTCCAAGTTGTTGATGATCTGCTCGATGCTGATGATCCTGACAAGGCGGCTGAGATGAGCATTTTGCACATCACGAACAAGGCAGGTGCGAAGGCACTTGTGGTTGCGCTGACGCAAGCCGCGCTTATCGCGCTTGACCCGCTCGACGCGAGCACTCCTGCCCGTGCCGAGGCCGTGTCACTACTCCGCCACCTCGCAGAAGATCAAGTATCCCGAAAAATCTAGCATTTCGAAGGAAAAGTTTCCTATGATTATTGCAATCGTGTCGCTTCTGTTCGTGATTGCTATTTCCATGTTCATTACTCGATTGGCGGCTATGGCGCTGATTCTGACGGGCATGTCACAAGAATCCGCCATTTTCCAAGCGCGTTCCGCTCTGGCCGGGGTAGGATTCACCACCAAAGAAGCAGAATCGGTGGTGAGTTATCCTGTGCGACGGCGCATCATTATGTTGTTGATGCTCACGGGAAGTATCAGTATTCCCACCGTGATTGCGGCACTGGGCGTTTCTCTTTATACCACCTTGCAGTCGGAGGCTTGGTGGAGGCCGTTGCTCTTGTTGCTGGTGGGTTTGGTGATACTCACCTTTCTCGGAAGAAGTAAATGGGTAGAAAAGCATTTGAATATATTTCTTGCTTGGACCCTAAAGCGATGGACGAACCTTGACCTTCAAGACTATGTTTCTCTGCTTCAGTTGCAGAACGGATTCGCCGTCACCGAGATGCTTGTCGAACCCAACGACTGGCTTGACGGCAAGACGCTTTTGAAAGCTGCACTTTCGCATGAAGGGGTTCTCGTTCTGGGAATTCAGCGGTCGGATGGAACCTATATCGGTGCTCCACGAGCCGCCGAAGTAATTCAGGCTGGTGACATGCTGATTCTTTACGGTCCGATAACCCGTCTGAAAGAACTAGATCAGCGCGATATCGTTTCTGGAGACTCGGAACATCGGCAAGCAACTGATGACCATGCCGCTGAAGCGAAAAAACCGCACGAATCACAATCGGAATCTTAAAATGAGGAAATACAGATGAAAATAACAAGCAAGATATCGACAGCAGGGGGCGAATGAAAGGCAGACTTACTGATCTTGCTCATTTAGGCTGGAATGCTTGGTTTGAAGAAAGGGTGGTTTGTCCTCCCGAGATGGTCATGGCGCGCGTGGTCGCGGTTGATCGCTTCTCGTTGCTGGTCATGGATGAAACAGGAATCTTTCGGGTGAAACTCGGCGGCGGCTATCGATTCCGCAATCGCCTCGCCCATGAACTTCCGTGCGTGGGCGATTGGGTGTGCCTGAAGCGACCAACAGACGACCACATCGGCGTGGTTCATGCGCTCCTGGAGCGAAGGACATCCCTACGCCGAAAGGCTTCGGGAAACGCGATCGAAGATCAGATGATCGCGGCGAATGTCGATCATGTGGTGGTCGTGCAGTCTTGTTATATCGATTTTAATCTCAAGCGCCTCGAGCGCTATCTTGTCATGGCGGCGGAGGGCGGTGCCGAACCTTGCATCCTGTTAACGAAGACGGATCTTGTCGAGTCAGCGGTACTCGCTTCGCAGGTGGCTGAAATTCGTGCGGCAGGAATTCAGGCACCTGTGTTCACCTTGAGCAACGTCACGCGAGAGGGAATCGACGCACTGAGACAAAAGTTAAAGCCGACCGAGACTTATTGTTTTGTCGGGTCATCGGGGGTGGGCAAGAGTACCGCCATTAATGAATTATTTGGACAAGAGATCCAGCAAACGTATGAGGTGAGCGAAAAAGGAGAAGGCCGACATACGACAGTCCGCCGGGAATTAGTCATGCTGGCGGGAGGTGCTCTTGTCATTGACAATCCGGGAATGCGAGAGTTCGGTGTGGTGGGGACTGAAAACGGAGTGGGCGAGAGCTTTACCGACATTATCGCGCTAGCGCCAAGTTGCCGCTTTGGTGATTGCAGTCATGCAAGCGAGCCCGATTGCGCTGTGCGTGCTGCCGTTGCTGCAGGTGAATTGAGTCAAGCGCGCTATGATAATTTTATCAAGCTCCGGGATGAGGTAGCAGCAAATCAACTTTCCTTGCTCGAAAAACAAAGAAAAGATCGACGTTTCGGTCGAAACGCGAAGGTCGTGAAGAAGGAGAGAGGAGCGAGTAGCGAGTAGTGAGTTGCGAGTAGTGAGTTGCGAGAGTGCATGGTGAGGCTCGGCAGCTCCGCCCAGCCGCATTCGGCACGCACGCCGTGCGCGTCGCCGCTTCGTTTCGAGTCGAACACGTCAGGGTCAAAGCGTCACATCTGCCGGAGCTTCAGCACAATAAAAAAGGGGGACAGGAAACTTCCCCCTCCTTGTCGGGCGGCGTTAGCGCTGCATTTCGGCCAATCGATTCAGTCGAGTCCCTCGATCTTATCGATTCCCTGTAGCTGGCTTCGTCGAGGCCGGAGCCGTACGTGATAACCGATCGCGGCTACACGCTTCTGTTATGCTGTAGCTGGCTTCGTCGAGGCCGGAATCGTCCGCGATCACCGATCGCGGCTACAGGCTTCTGCTAGGCTGTAGCTGGCTTCGTTGAAGCCGGAATGGTCCGCGATCACCGATCGCGGCTACAGGACAACGATCTTCAACCAGAGACTGGTTGAAGGAAGAGAGTAAAAGCAAAAACTTCTCGCGTAGCAGAAACCGTGGTATCGCCTCAGCGTGCCTTGGGTATGGTTGCGAGCGTGGCGAGCACTTGGGGCAGAAGCTGTTTTTTGCGGCTGAGGATGCCAGGCATGGAGAGAATGCCATCTTGGCGCTTCAGGTACGGAATGGCACGCTTGATGGCTTCATCGCCGACGTAGAGCAGTTCAGAATTTCCGCGGACAGGATCCGTGACCATGAGCGCCATGAAGTCGAGACCGCCGATGGCGATTGCCTTGTACATGGCGTCGGTAAGCAAGTGTTGGTTTCGGCGGAACAATTCAAGATTCGTTTCTTCAAGCTGGGAAAGCGCAAAGCGGTAGCCGTGTTCCGTGTAAGTCTTGCGGTCGGATTCAATCGCGTCTTCAAACGACATCACAGCCAGCGGCGAATCAAGCTTCATGAGTTCCGTCATGAGCGCATGCGGACATGCCCCAGAAATTTTTTCGAGCCAGTCTGCAATTCGCTTGTCCGTATCGGTGGTGGTGGGCGATTGGAAGAGTAGGGTGTCGGTAACAACGCCGGAGAGCAAGATGCCTGCGATTTTCTTGCACGGCCTCAGCCCTGCCGTACGGTACATGCCTGCAATGATCGTGCACGTACTACCCACCGTATCCGAGGTGTATTTGATAGGCTCGGCGATAGGGCGGATGGCGATGCGGTGATGGTCGACAACTTCAAGAATAGGAAGCTCATCGAGGCCTGCAATGCCTTGTGCCGCTTCGTTGTGATCCACGAGAATCATCGCGTAGGGAGGCGGGGACGTAAAATCGTGCTTGTTGACGAGGCCAACGAGTTTGCCATCGGCTGCGCAGACGGGAAAGATGTTTTCGGGGGAGGCGATGATTTCGCGGCGGATCTCGTGAACGATGTCTGTTGCGCGGAGCGGCGACTCCGCACTGGCAAGTGCGACGTGGTAGACGGGCGTGCTAAATTTAATGCGACGAATGACTGTGGCAGAGTCGAAGCGGGTGCGGAGGATAGTGACTTTATTTTCCGTTGCGAGGCGAATGACTTCCTCTTCGACTTCGCAGTTCCCAGTAATAATCAATACGGGAATTCGATGGCTGATGACGCAGCGGTGAATTTCAGGACGGTCACCCACGATGACGACGGGGTTATCCCGATCCGGTCTCAAAAGGCGCTTTTCAAATACGCCCACACTCATGGCGGCAACGAAGACGTTGTAGATCATGCGAGTGTCGTCTGCATCGCCGTTGAGGCAGACGGCGTCGAGCACGCGTAACATCATCGCAGGGGATGAATACAAGGCACGTCCAGCCAGGCTTTCATCCGTATGCGAACTGATGTTCATCAACTCGGAAAGTAAAGCCATGGGATTCAGCATGCCTCTGAAAGTGCCGTCAGCATCGGCGACCGGTAGTGAGGTCATACCTGAACTTCTTAGCATCTGTACAGCGTCGAAAAGCGTGGAGTCAGATGGAATCGACTGATACGTATCGCTGGCTAAATCAGAAACGCGCAAATACACATCGTTCACGGAAGGCGGTGCTTCGAGTCCGAAGTGATTAAAAATCCATGCCGCGCGGTTGGGCAGGAGTCCTGGGCAGACCGCCTTAACTCGGGAATCCCCTAGCCTGTTTTTTAGGTCAGCAAGCGCATAAGCCGACATGATACTATCGACGTCAGGGTTGCGGTGTCCGCAAACCATGATCTTTCTGATTGCACTGTCTGTTTGATCCATGCTCAGCCTCAAGGGAACGATTACCACTTGTGTTCAATGGCAACGGCAAAAGCTCCATCCATCTGTTTGTCTGGCGGAACGAGGAAAACTTGCTCCGCAACCTTGAACTTGGGGTTTTTGCTGATGAATGCGGCGATGATGACTTCGTTTTCTTCTTCTTCGAGGCTACACGTGCTGTAGACCATGCGTCCGCCAGGGGCCAGCATCTGAGAAGAATTTTCAATAATGGCAAGCTGGGTTTCGTTCAGGATCTTTAAGCGCTCGGGAGTAAAGCGCCAACGGGAGTCGGCGCGTCGACGCTGTACGCCTGTATTGCTGCACGGAACGTCAAGTAAAATACGATCAAACCGCTTGCCATCCATTTCCTCGACGGTGATGCGACGTGCATCGCCCTGCAAGACCTTGGTTATGCCAGTGAGTTTAAAACGGCGAAGGTTTTCTTCAAGCGGAGGTAATCGATCGCGCCAGCAGTCCATGGAAACGAGGAGCCCTGATCCATTGAGACGAAGACCGATCTGAACGGACTTTCCACCCGGTGCGGCGCAGGCATCGAGCACACGCATGCCAGGCTTCACATCGAGCAGGCGAACAGACTCTAGCGTGGCAGGGTCTTGGATCGAGAACGCACCCGTGCTGAATCCAGGCAGCTCTTCGACATGCGAGCCGTGAGGGACGATGATGGAATAATCCGAAGCCCCAGGATGTGACTCGGCGAGTACGCCAACGGATTCAAAGGACTTGAGCAGCTCAGGGACGGAAGGACCGCGTGGCACGGTCACCACCGTGACACTGGCGGGAAGATTGTCCCAGACGCAAATTTCTGCTGCACGCTCGGTTCCGAAACGCTTCTCCCAGCGCTCGACCTGGTCGTCCGGATGCGATTCACGCACTGCAATCGGTGCGTTTTCTAGGTCGTGTGTAATCGTTGCGATGTTGCGCTGAATTGTACGGAGGATCGCGTTGGCAAAGCCTTTGACGAAATCGCCGTCGAGATTTTTGAGAGCCTCAACAGTGGCGTGCACCGCAGCATGCTCGGCAACATCTGGCATCTTTAGAATTTGACAGGCGCCGAGTAGCAGCGCCGGCATGGCGTGATTCTGCGGTTCACGTTGAATCAGGGGTTCCAGAACATAGTCCAACGCACGCACATTTCGTAGCGTCGTATAGACTAAGTCCATCACGAAGCCACGACGGAAGGGCGGAACGCCTCCCATCATCCGATCAGGAAACTCATTCGTGTCCATCCATCTTCTTAAAATTTTGATCGCATCAATTCGCGCCAATACACCATCGTCCATAGTCATCTTTCGTTGTTAATTATGTAAGGATGATACCGAGATGATCTTTTAAAGTAAAGATTGAATTAGAACTTTCGTTCGTCAGGATTAATGCACGAGCCTCCACAGGGAGGAAGATTGTTAATGACGGTCATGTCTGCTTCGCTAATTGAAAATCCAAAGATGTCCGAGTTCTCTTTCATTCGGTCTGCTGATGTGGTTTTCGTCAGCGGAAGCACGCCGTTTTGAATACACCAACGTAAACAGATTTGGGCTGGGGTTCGGGATAGTTTTTCCGCAATAGCTTTCAGCTCGGGGACGTCAAGAACTTTTCCGGAGGCGAGAGGGCTCCATGCTTCGGCTAAGATATTGTGTGTCTTACAAAACCTTAGCGTGGCTTGTTGTGGGTGCCCAGGATGGATTTCGAGCTGGTTGACCATGGGCATGATGTCCGCGCTGTCCATTAGAGGCGTTAGGTGGTGTGGCAAATAGTTGCTGACGCCGATGGCGCGAACCCGACCATCCGTATAGAGAGTTTCCAAGGCGCGCCATTTTTCACTGTTCGTGCGTTCCCAGTTGGCGTCAATGCTTGGGACAGAAGGCCAGTGGAGAAGATAAAGGTCAAGATAGTCGAGCTTGAGCCGCGACATCGATTCGTCAAATGCGTCTATCGCTTTGTCGAAGGTTGTGTTGCTGTTCCAGAGTTTGCTCGTGACGAAGAGGGCTTCGCGGGGGAGGCCACAGTTGCGCACGGCGTCTCCCACAGAAGTTTCGTTTTCGTAGACCGTGGCGGTGTCGATGTGGCGATAGCCAGTTTCGATGGCTTTGATCACGGCTTTTGTGGCTTCATCGCCTTTTATTTGCCACGTTCCGAATCCTAAACAGGGAATGTCGATCCCGTTTGAGAGAGTAAAGCTGTCTTGGAGGTTTTTCATGTTGGATTGACTCCTTCCGGATTGATGAATGTCGCATCGTGCGAACATTTAAAATGATAACACGACACCAAAGAGCATGCAAGTCGTTACCTTTTAAAGACCGAAGAAGGCGGGAATATCCTCGACCGAATTCAGAACGGGGCAGTGGCATTGCTCAAGCCTTTCGTGGGATTGATAGCCACTCGCGACCAGTACGCAGTTGCAACCGGCGGCATCCGCGACTTCTTTGTCGTGGGTTGTGTCACCGACAAGCCACACTTGATCTAGAGGACCACCGATGGTCTTGAAAAGAATCTCTGATGTATGGAGCTTGGAGCCAGCACCATGGTTGTCTAAGCCGCTGACGAGGGTAAAGAATTTTCGAATGCCCTGTTTGACTAGCGTCTGTTCGAGGGTGGATTGCTCGGCGGCCGATAAAATCGACATGTCGATACCGTGTTCGGAAAGTCGTGTCAGGGTGGGGACTGTGCCACGGAAGAGGGCGGTGGATTTATCCGAGAGAAATGAGGTGATAAAGGTCTGCGCGAGGATCGACCAATTTTCATTTTCAAGCTTAAAGCCGAGTGCTGTGTAGTAATGGCTGACAGGGAAAGTGAAGAGTTTGCGGTGCCTTTCTACATCGACCGTTGGAAGCCCACGCGCTGTGAGCAGTTGATTAATGCCGTTGACTGCGGCTTGTACGTCGTTTTGTAAGGTTCCGTTCCAGTCCCATACGATATGCCGGGGCGGCTTGGCCGTGTAGCGTGTCCTATCTCTTAATTCCATAAAGGATAATAATAACCGATATCGGTGGAAGAGTCTCGAAAAAAGTTTTCCAACGCGATCTTGTATCCTGACATGTGAATTGGCGAGCGTCCACCAGTGTTGGTTCGAGTGTCAGCTTGATACACCGGAATCAATGAACGCTGACAGTGATGCTGTGATCGAGATCAGTGGTGCTGGCGTTTGGAATCCGGTTGCATGGATCAGGATGCCTATCGTAGACGGCACTTTGACCCTCAAGCTCTACTCATCCTCTCAGGACGTCGTGAAAACCCTAACAAACATTCCGAGTGAAGCAACGGTAGAACTGATCATTCCCGAATGGAATAGCTGGATCTGGGTCGGTGGCTGGCGCGATGCGGATGACGCGCTGGTGTTGTCGATCTAGTTACGGCACGAAATAGAAGAGTGAGTTAAATCGAAAGGAAGTGTTGGCGGCATGTTTCGAATGCTTGCTTTTCATCTACCGTTGGTTTTCTTGCAAAGGCAAGACAGCACTCTCGGTGGACAAAAAGTTGAGTATCAAGTCCCCGCAGTTCTCTAGATCGGAAGCGGTGAGGCGGGGATTTTCTTGGCTGGGGTTCTCTCTCTCTCCCTCCATCAAAAACATCGGGTTTAGTCTGAGATTGCAAGTCAATAAACACAATGCCTGATTCTTGGCTAAACGCATGAAGTTGTTCATTCAAATCCGCTTGTGTCTGTTTTTGTGTAGTTATGGATGTGTCTGCCGGATTAACAGGAGGGTTAAGGCAAACAACAATCGGCCTTACTTTGTTTTGACGGCATGCTAGAACACATTGCGCGATCTGTCGGAGGCGCATGGTGGAACCCTCTTCAGACGAAAAATTACGGGGGCTTGAAAGGATGATGCAATTCGCAAACGGCGCATTCTTCTTGAGTATACCGGCTGTTGCCGTGGCGAGATCATTTGCATGCTCTCCCGAGATATCCGCATTGTAAAATTGAAGACTGTTGAGGTTGTGCTGCGTGAGGTGCTGGTTAAGGGTGTCTGCCAATCGCCATGAATCCGGTGTTTCTTTGGCGTTAACTCCTTTTGGTGTGATCGCTTCAATGACGAGGTTACGTCGGACGGTTTGTCTTTGTTTGAGATTCTGGTTATCTCCAGTCAGGCTTGTGATTCGTTCTGCATCTTGTTTGAACGCAGGATGCTTTGCAGCACGGGTGAAAAGCATGGCGGCATGGCTCCAGTTGGCTCGTTTTTCTTCGGCAACGCCGTAATTGTGGAGCAAAATAGGGTCTTCTGAACCGAGTCGAATTGCTTGGGAAAAATTTGTCGCGGCTTCATCTACATCGCCTTCCATTAATCGGTAAACGCCCCTTTGGGCGTACAAACGTGCCGAATTGGGTCTTGTCTTCAGGCAGGCGTCTAGAACGCCGATTGCATTACTGATGGATCCAGATTCAGCATAAAAATCAGCAAAGGCACAATGTCCAAAAACAAATCCGGGTTTGAGCGAAGACATCCGGTGAAAATGAACTAGGGCTAAATCACGGTTTTTCGCCTCTTTCCATTGGGCAAAGGCCAAGTTGTACTCGGCCTGATAGGCGTTGGGGTTTAAGTTGAGGACGTGGGTCCACAGGGCGATTTCGCTGGAGTAGTGTCTGGCATTTACATAAGTTCCTGCGGCATAGATAGCGAGGATGGGAAAAACCATCCATCTGGCTATTTTAGGATGTCCCTTGGCGCGAATAAGCCCGAAGCCGGAAGCTAGCAGCCATGCATATCCGAAAGCAGCGAGATACGCATAGCGGTCGGCGTATATGGCAACCGAACCCGTTCGGAGCAAAGGCGGAAAAAGCACAATGGAAAGCGAGGCGCCGATCCACAACAAGGGTGCGCAAAAGACATGTCGGCGACGCCAGGTTAATGCCACTGCCGCAGCGAATGCAACAAGAAGTAGCAATGCCGCCCAGAATTCAACCGAGATAATGCCAACTTTAAGGGGAATTTCCGGCTTCAGCGTATGTCCCCGCGGTGATACGAGCATCAGCAGATAGTGTGCAAACGACCTTATTGCAATGCTCGTCGTTACGCCCCAACCCGTCCCCGGGGGCAAATGCCCTGGACGATCCATATCAAGCGAAATTTGGCCCGTTTTAGAGTAATCCATGCTGGTGTGTATCTGTAGATAAGCACCGATACCGAGAAAGAGAGTGAAAAGAATTAAAAAGGCGACAGTTCGCCATTGTCGGATGTCAGACACAAAACTGGGCTGTTTGGATTGATGGCGTTTGGCCACATGCACTATAACAAACAACACGGGGAACACGATCGCCGTTTCCTTGCCAGCGACTGCAAGGGCAAAACACAAACCAGCCTTCATCCAAGCCATAAAGCCGCCCTGGAGAGCAAAGCGCAACCCCAGCAAGACAAACAGGGCGGCCAACATTTCCTTGCGGTGGGAGACAACGGCAACGGACTCAACGCAAATCGGTAGCAGAAGAAAAATAAACGAAGCCAACCATGCGACCTCTCGGGATATGCCTATTTTCCTGAGGAGGAGATATCCCATCAAGGCGACCAGAGCATGGAGAAGAATGTTGACGACATGCGCTGGCGTCGGCGAATCGCCGAAAATCTTTCGATCGACAACATGGGAAAGCTGTCGCAAGGGTCTGGGCTGTTTCATCAACGCGAGGACCTCTTGCTGGAAACTGTGGCCTTCAAGAGGATTAGCAGATTCCGAGAAGACTGTTTGGCTCGCGTTTATCAAACGGTGATCGTCATATAAGTAGGGGGCGCTCAGGATCGGCAAGTATACGATTATTCCTAGCAGAGAAAGAGCGCAGATTTTAGCACTTGTCCATTTCGTTCGCATCAGTTCCTTGTTTGGCGATTCGGATCTTTTAATTGGCTACGATTCTAGCATGCCACTCCTTTCAATTCAATCGATTGTTGCCATAAACCCCACCCATAAACTCCGCAGCGTCATAAACAGTCCCTGTACCCAAGTCGGCCAATAAAAATAATTTTAAATATCCATTGATATTTCATCTAAATAATTTTACAATACATGTCAGTTCAGATTTGATTCAGATTTGAACATTAAATAACCAAGGAGTCTATTCATGCGTGTAATCCCTTCTACGTTTTCACGGTTAGCAAAGGTAATGTTGTCATCGCTAGGCATTAGCCTCATGCTGGTAGCGACTTCGGGTGCGGCTAACATTAAGGGCAAGGTGACAGGCCCCGACGGTCTTACGCCGTTGGCAGGTGTTTCAGTTACGGCTAGTAAAGAGTATTTTTATCATGATGTGCAGACTGCATTAGACGGCACTTATGACATTAGTGGACTCTCTGCTGGAGAGTATAGTGTTTTTTTTGATCCTAACGACAATGTCCATGCTTCTGAGTACTATGACAACCAACAGGATTTGTCATCGGCAACTTCCGTTGTAGTCGCGGAAAGCGGTGTGGTCTCTGGGATTAATGCCTCGTTAGCCATTGGCTCACGCATCACAGGCACGGTGACAGGCCCCAACGGAATCACACCGCTCAATGGAATTCATGTCAGCGTCTACCAGGACTCCGAATACATCGATTCGTTTGGACATGTCGATTGGGACTTGATCGGATCGAGCTCTACTGATAGTAATGGGAACTACGACATCGGCGGTTTGATTGCCGGAACTTATCGACTCACGTTTAAGGACGGGTATGGTACGTATGCTCCCGAGGCATACAACAATGCAACGGACCTTGATTCTGGAACGGACTTGGTGGTTCCAGCGGCGGGAACCCTGCCAAATATTAACGCTTCTCTGGCCGTTGGTTCGAACATCAGGGGCAAGGTGACAGGCTCCGATGGCGTGACACCGTTGGCAGGCGTTTGGGTAAGCGCAGATGGAGAGAACGGATTTAGCGGATATTCCCAGACTGCATCCGACGGCACCTACGACATTGGAGGCCTGTCTGCTGGGAACTACCGTGTGCATTTTAGCGCTAATGACAACGTCCATCTTTCTGAGTACTATGACAACCAGACGGATTGGTCTGAAGCGACGCCTGTTGTAGTCGGAGCAAGCGCAATTGTTCCCGGAATCAATGCTTCACTGGCCGTCAGTTCGAGCATTACGGGCACGGTGACCGGCCCAGACGGTACGACACGGCTCGAAGGGATCTTTGTTGACGCCTATAGTTGGAACTACGAATACTGGGATTCGTTTGTTGGGTGGATTGGAGGGGAGTGGAAATGGATAGGAGATAGCTACACCGACAGCTACGGGAACTATGACATCAGTGGCCTGCCTGCCGGAACGTACCGAGTCGAGTTTTCGGATTGGGATGAAATCTATGCAACTGAGGCATACAATAATGCATCGGATCTAGATACAGGGATCGACTTAGTGGTTCCGACGGCGGCAACCGTGCCCAACATTAACGCCTCTCTTGATCTCATTAGACTCTCCCCCGTCTATCGATTCTGGTCGCCGGTATTCAGCGGGCATTTCTTCACGAGAAACGAGACGGAGAAAAACAACATCATCAGTGGCTTGTCCGCTTATTGGACATACGAGGGCATTGCGTATGATGCGTATACAGGACAGGCGG
>CAZUAY010000059.1:0-16246 GCA_964618405.1 uncultured Lentisphaerales bacterium | reverse complement strand
TGACAATTTTTGACGACGCGCACAGCGCGGAGGAAGAACGCTGGGTGACCTTGGGTCTTTCCTCAAGTGGACGTCTGCTTGTTGTCCACCCTACGTTGGTAGAGGAAGCAACGAGCTTCGCAAAAATCTGAATTATTTCTAGCAGAAAATCGACTCGCAACGAAACGATGCAATACGGAGAAATAAAATGAAAAAAGAATACGGGTTTTCGAAGGGAGTTAGGGGACAATTTTGTCAGCGTGACACCAGGTTCAATATTCCGATTTACCTCGATGAGGATGTCCATCGGTTCGTTCAAGAAATCGCCGATGTGAAAAAGGCTCCCGTTTCCGATATTGTGAATCGACTTCTCAAGTCAGATATGAAAATGATAGAAACAATCAGATAAAAAAACTCTAACAATGTAATACACCAGCCGTGAATACACGCTGGTGATTGCTATTCGTTGATGAAGGAAGATCGATGATAACATTTCTGAAACTGATCGTGATTGTTGCCATGTGGCTTGGCACAGGTTTCGTCGCCGACAGCATGGGGATCAACCCGCTTGTCGCCCCTGGCATGGTCCTTTTCGGCGGCATCAGTTTCTTCCTCGGCCCATCGGCCACCGGAAGCGGGTTCTTTGCGCGCGGCGGGTTCTACGTGAACTCGGCGACGCCGGAGTGGATCTGGAGGATATTTGGCATCATCCTTTGGGTTGCCGCCGCAATCACCATGATTTGTATGTGGAGAGCCAAAGGCGCATGAGAGGAGAGCACCAACCACAACCTGGACGTTATCGCTGCTGCGGAAGGGTACACTGAGATCGTCCGCTTGTTGCTCGGCAATCAAGCCGAGGTGAACGGACGGGACAAGGACGGACGCACGGCTCGTGCTTGGGCGGTGCATAACCGTCACGCAGATGTCGTGAACCTGCTTGACAGAAAGTTGAATATCCACCTAGCGCAATTCTAGTCCGAAGTCCCAGTTTTTCCTTCTTTTCAGGAGTTGAAATCTCCCAAGAGAATTCCGTTGGAGGCCGCCCCCGAGCGAATGAGCAGAAGCCGCCCTTCATCCTCGGATGAGAGACCGCTAATCCGCACGTCAACATATTCGCTCGTCCAGCCATTGGCGACACCAACCGCATTCACGCGCTCAACCAGCACTTCTACCTCGGAGCCGACAAACGATTCTGCGAACATGTTTCGTTTTCGCTCGCCGAGGGCAATCAATTCTCTCGCGCGTTCCTTGCGAACCGAAACGGGGACTTTTCCGTCCATCTCGGCTGCCGGTGTTCCGGGTCGCTCGCTGTATGGAAAAACATGCAGATTTCCGAAAGGATACTGCTCGATCATCTTAACAGTCTCAGCAAAAGCTGCATCATCCTCACCGGGAAAGCCGGTAATCACGTCCGCACCGAGACCTAGATTCGGAATCCGTTCCAATGCATAGTCCACCGCCGCCCGATACTGATTCGGTGTATAACGCCTACGCATGCGGCGCAATACCCCCGCATCGCCGCTCTGCAGCGGATAGTGAAGCGTGTGGCAGAGTCTAGACCCTGCCTCAGCCATCAGGTCGACAAGCGCACGCTCGGCGGTGCCAGGCTCAATTGAGCTGAGCCGGATACGAGCAATACCGTCGACTTGCGACGCTGCGGCGGCTAAATCGGCTAATCCAAAATCGCCATCACGCCAACAAGCGACGTTGACGCCCGTGAGCACCACTTCTCGATATCCTCTTGCCGCAAGTCCTGTAATCTCAGGAAGGATCTCTCCGAGTGGCCGACTGCGCGGATTTCCGCGGGCATCGGGAACAATGCAATACGCACATCGGAAATTGCATCCATCCTGAACTTTTACCGAGGCGCGAATCGACGTGAAATGCGGCAAATAAGCATGGAACCCACCGCCGGAGAGTGCCTCAGAAACAATTGTTCCGATGCGTTCAGCCACAGCATCGCCTCCGCTGTGTACAAGCCCACTCTTCTTATTCACAACGGCATCGACGCCTGACTCCAGCATCGTCGCCATGTCCACGATGCTGGTCGTGCAGCCAGACATGACCACACACCCGACGCCTTGGCGCTTGGCAGACCGCGCGAGCCGAAGCGACTGGCTCTGCGCTGATGCTGTGATCGTGCACGTGTGCAAAATCAACGCATCGTATTTTTGGGTATCGCGCACCACCTCGAAGCCTTCGTATTCAAGTGCTCCCGCTATCGTTGCGGCCTCGGCATGATTAAGCCGACAGCCCATGATTTTAATTCCAATCTTCACTATCAGGCAAGGTCAATTTTTGAGAGAAAACTTCGAACAAGGGCCACCATCTTGCCGGAATTTTCTTTCGCGCATTCGATGACATCCGTGCCGGAAAGGACTACGCCGGAGAGGCCAGAGGCCATGTTGCTGACAAAGCTGAGTCCTGCGACTTCAATGCCGCATGCATTGGCGAACATGGCCTCAGGTACGGTCGACATGCCCACGACATCGGCACCGAGAATCGCGTAAGCGCGGATTTCGGCTGGCGTTTCAAAAACTGGGCCCGACGCAAAGACGTAGACGCCAGTCGTTAAATTGAGCCCAAGCTCCTCACCCGATTGGCTCAGTAATGCTTGCAGTTCCGTCGAATAAACACGGCTCTGATCGGGGAAGCGCGGTCCGAACGCGGGGTCGTGGTTCCCAGCAAGCGGGTTCAGGTGGGTGAAGCGGATATGGTCACTGATGATGACGATGTCCCCAGCGCGCAAGTCTGAACGAATGCCACCCGATGCGTTGGTAATGAGAACTTTGTCAACGCCAAGCCTACGCGTGATCTCGACCGGCATCACGATGGCCTCCCAAGAGACGCCTTCGTACCAGTGACGACGTCCGCAAAACACCAGCGCCTCGCCTCCAGACGGAAGACGTACCAGAACGAGCCGCCCCGTATGGCCGATGACGGTCGCATCGCCAAAGTGCGGGATGTCACCATAAGGCACTTCCGAAATCACAGGCATGCCGCTTATCGCCTTGTTCCATCCCGATCCCAGCACCATCGTGCAGACGGGCTTTGAGTTTTTGATCTCCGCGGGTAATGCGTTGAAAGCCTCGTCGAAAATTCTTGTATCCATACGTGTTGATCCTTCGCTATAAAATGTGTCCCATTCTAGCTTTCTTCGTCATCATATAATGTGCGCTCCACTCATTTGCATCCGTGAGAATCGGCACACGCTCTACCACATCTAATCCGTAGCCTTCAAGTCCCTTAATCTTCTGCGGATTATTCGTCAAAAGCCGTATTTTATTGAGCCCAAGTGCATAAAGGATCTGAGCGCCGATACCATAATCACGCAGATCGGGAGCGAACCCAAGCTGGACATTCGCATCCACCGTATCCACGCCGTTCTCCTGAAGCTTATAGGCATGTAACTTGTTTTGCAGACCGATGCCGCGCCCCTCCTGTCGCATATAGAGCACGACACCGCGTCCCTCCTTCTCGATCAACGCCATGGAGGCGTGGAGCTGGTCTCCGCAATCGCAACGACACGAACCGAGAACGTCTCCGGTGAAGCATTCGCTGTGGACACGCACCAGCGGCGGCGGTCCGCTCAGGTCACCCATAATGAGCGCTAAATGTTCAAGTCCGTCCTGAACCGATTTATACATACGCAGCCTGAAATGGCCGAGCTTCGTCGGCATGTCGACATCCGCGAGGCATTCCACAAGGGATTCACTTCTCAAACGGTAGGCGATGACATCTGCCACCGAGCAAAGGCGCAACTTGTGTTTGACTCTGAACGCACGAATGTCATCCAGTCGTGCCATGTTGCCGTCGTCGTTCATAATCTCGCAACAAAGACCGCAGGGTTTTAAGCCGGCCATTCTCATCAGGTCAACCGTGACCTCCGTGTGGCCAGCGCGCCTGAGTACACCACCAGAACGCGCCTCAAGCGGGAACATGTGACCGGGGCGGCGAAAATCCTCCGGTTTGGCCCCTTCTTCAACAGACTTGAGTGCGGTAACCGAGCGCTCGTAAGCAGAAATACCTGTCGTCGTGTCGACATGGTCGATCGAAACGGTGAAGGCCGTCTGATGCATATCCGTATTTTGCGTGACCATCTGGGCAAGACCCAGTTGGGTGGTCATCGCCTTCGACATCGGCATACAAATAAGCCCTTTCGCATGGGTTGCCATGAAGTTGACATTGGCCAACGTGGCGAATTCTGCTGCGCAAATCACATCACCTTCGTTTTCGCGATCGGCGTCATCAACCACCAAGACGCATTTACCGTCGCGCAGATCCTGCAAAACCGCTTCAACAGAATCAAATTTTACTTCATCATTATCCATCTACATCACCTTCATTTTTGGAAGATCTTGAATATCAATACCGCCGACAAGAACGCCATCGGCATCCACAACGGGAAGATCATCAATTTTACGTTGCTCGATAATCCTGAGAATATCGACTGCCAGAATATCCGGCAAAACAGAAATCGGGTTACGCGTCATAACAGCGGAAATTTCCTGACTCAGCAGATCGTGATCGCCGCCAGCAATTCCTCTGCGGAAATCGCCGTCCGTATAAATGCCCTTCAGTTTGCCGTCTGCATCCACAATGAATGCTGCGCCGCCGCGCGCTTTCGTCATCGCCACAACGACTTCCTTAACGCGTGCGCTTTCGGGAACGGTAGCAATATGCTCACACGTACGCATCACATCGCGCGCACGCAACAGCAAGGCACGACCAATCGCCCCGCCCGGATGCAACTTAGCATAATCTTCGCGTTTGAATCCTCGTGCAGAGATGAGTGCCATCGCTATGGCATCGCCGTAGGCGAGTGTTGCCGTTGTGCTGGCCGTGGGTGCCATGTTAAAAGGACACGCTTCGCGATCGACGGTCGCCTGCAACACGACTTCACTAAAGGAGGCCAGCTCACTGTTCGGATTGCCCGTGAGCGCGATGACCGGAATGCCCAAACGACGAACCGCTGGGATCAGGTTTTTGACCTCATCCGACTCGCCCGAATAGCTCAGAACGACGAGCACATCATTGGGAGCGAGAATACCAAGGTCACCGTGAATCGCCTGGGAAGGGTTCAGCACCACACTGGTGGAGCCCGTGCTGGCGAGCGTAGCGGAGATCTTTTCGGCAATCGGTAAATTCTTACCAACACCCGTCATGACGATCTTTCCACCTTTTGCCAACACGCCTAAAAGCAAGGTCATAGCCTTATCAAAGCGCGCGTCTAAGGAGTCGCGCACCTTCGAAAGGGCCTCTATTTCAATATCAAAAACATTACGTGCGAGGTCGAGTGAATTCATGCCCTTCAATTATCGCCTAAAGCCCGCATATCCGCAAGAGCGAATATTTCCTCCGGAAATTTAACTTGATTTTTTACCCGTTTTGCCCCTTAATACATGGCTTCAATTCGTTCGGAGATAAATGCATGAAAGAAATCGTAGGTAAACTAGACGCTCAAGGCAAAAAGTTCGGCATCGTCATTAGCCGATTCAACAGTTTTTTCACGGAACAACTCCTGAAGGGAGCCGAGGACTGCCTGGTGAGACATGGCGCAAACTCCGATGATCTTGTTGTCGTTCGCGTGCCCGGTGCAGCAGAAATTCCGCTCGCCGTCCAGCGAATGGCGAAGACAAAAAAATTCAATGCGATCATTGCATTGGGATGCGTCATTCAAGGTGCAACCCCGCATGCCGATTTGATTAATTCGCAAGTCTCTAAGGCCCTCTCGAACGTTGCGCTTGAGACCAACCTTCCTGTCGTCAGCGGTCTCATTGCCGCCGATTCCATCGAGCAGGCCATCGAACGCTCAGGAACGAAGGCCGGCAACAAGGGTTGGGATGCCGCAGCGGCTGCAATCGAAATGGTATCCGTCCTCGACGCGATCTAATTGACGAGCAAACAGAATCGAGCCTAATACGATGTCCACTAGGAGACAAGCCCGCGAGTGGGCTGTTCAAATGCTTTTTCAGCTTGATATGAATCCCACGGAAGATAAAGCTCCGGGGGATATTTTCAAGGATTTTTGGGAAGGCCAATTGCGTTTACAAAACGACAAAGAGCCGGACCAATCGCCTCCTCCGCATATCAAGAAATTTACCGAGAACATTGTCATCGGCGTCATGCGGTATCGCGAAGATATTGACACCCGCATCTCTGCTTGTGCACGTAACTGGGACATCAAACGTATCGGTGGCGTCGAGCGCAACGTACTAAGGATGGGAATTTTCGAAATCATCTACGCTGAAGAGAAGGCCCCCCCGGCGGTCGTGATCAATGAAGCCGTTGATATCTGCAAGTTTTTCGGAACCCGTGAGTCGGGCCGCTTCATCAATGGCATTCTCGATGCCGTCTCAAAGAACTTCCAGAAAGAACGGGCAACGCCTCAGGAGTGGTCGCCAGCTCCATGATTGCGTTCTCCAATGTCAGCCTCTATTTCGGCACACAGGATGTGCTGACCGATGTTACCTTCAAAATCAACCAGCGGGAGCGTTGCGGCATTGTCGGCCCGAACGGCGCAGGTAAATCGACGCTCTTCAATCTCATCACGGGCGACATTCGGCCTGAGAACGGCTCCGTGCTTTTTGAGGGGCCCAAGCCGACGATTGGCCATCTACACCAGCAGCTCAACAAGTGGGACGCAACCGATACCCTACTCTCTTACTCGTTACGCGCCGATAAGCGAATCAAAGAACTTGAGACGCAAATCCATCAGATCGAAAAAAAGATCCTTCTACTTCCGGTCGATTCCAAAGAGCGCCTTCAAGCACTTGACAAGCTCGGCGACCGCCAAACCGAATATGAACATCTCGGTGGCTACGATCTCGAGGTCCGCGTCAAAGAGGCGCTCGGTGGCCTTGGTTTCCATACAGCCGACTTCGACCGCCCCTTCTCCGAATTCAGCGGTGGCTGGAAAATGCGCGCTGAACTCGTCCGAACACTCGTCGCCAAGCCAGATGTCCTGATGCTGGACGAGCCGTCCAACTACCTTGACTTGCCTGCCGTCGAATGGATGCAGCGCTTTCTTCGAGAATTCGAAGGTACACTTTTGTTGATTTCTCATGATCGCTATCTGCTCCGGACGCTGACGAATGTGACGATCGAAGTCGACGGAAAAACCGTCACACGCTACAACGGCGGTCTTGAATTCTACATGCGTGAACGCGTCCAGCGCTATGAAAACTTGCTGGCGGCAAAACGCAATCAAGACCGTCTCACCGAACAGATGCAGCGCTTCATCGACACCTTCCGTTACACGCCCTCCAAAGCACCGCAGGTTCAGTCGAGAATCAAGCAGATCGAAAAGATCGAAAAGATTATTGTTCCGCGTCAAGCCTCGACGGCTGGGAAAATTCGGCTGCCGGCATTCCACCATTGCGGGACCACCGCGTTGTCAGTTAAACACGCTGGCTTTTCTTACAACAACGTTGACTGGATCTTCCGCGACGTTTCGTTCGATATCGGTCGGGGCGAACATGTCGCACTCGTCGGCTTCAACGGCATGGGAAAGAGCACGCTCTCTCGCCTCTTTGTGGGGGCACGGGCACCGACCGAGGGCGAAGTCGTTCTCGGACACAAGGTCGTGCCGGGCTATGTCTCGCAAGATTTTACCGAGACGATTCCGATGGAACGCTCGTTAATCAACGTGCTGAAAAACGAAGATGCTTCGATTACGGAGCCGATGGCGCGAAGTCTTCTAGCAAGCTTCGGTTTCACCGGTGATGATGCTTTTAAAACGGCAGGTGTCCTCAGCGGTGGCGAGAAGATCCGCCTCGCCTTTGCCCGTATCTTCGCCGCCAAGCCTAATTTTCTTGTTCTCGACGAACCAACAACGCATCTTGACATCAACGGATGCCGTGCGCTCGAAGAAGAACTCGTCAAGTTTGAAGGTGCCATCATCTTGGTGAGCCATGACGTTGAATTTGTCCGGAAAGTTGCGAGCAATATCATCGAAGTCTCCGATACCGGCGTTCGACGCTTCATCGGTGGCTACGACGATTATCGCTCGAAGCTCAACCAAGAATCGTCGGCTGCTTCTGCCGAATTAAAAGCGGAGCAGAAAGCTCAACAAGTTGTTGTTGAAACAACTCAGGAAAAGACTTCAGAGAAGACGCAAGAACAGGACACAACGGCCACCGTCAGCAAAAAAGAACAACGCAAGCAACGCTCCGCAGATCGCGATCAACGGCTACCGCTGATTCGTTCACTCAAGCGACGTGTCACGGCTGCTGAAGAGCGAATTGGCAAGCTGGAAGCTGAACAAGTGGAACTCGTCAAACCCCTCTCCGATAGCGAAGCCAAGCCTGATTTTGAAGCGATCAACAAAAGACTCGCGCAAATTCAAATCGAACTCGCCACGGTCAATACCCTCTGGGAACAATCCGCTTCGGAACTCGCCTTCCTCGAAGCTGAATAAATTTCTTCTTCGGGCTTATGTGGGCAGGAATATCGGAGCGGATGTGATGTTCGCGATGTTAATTTAAATGCTTTGCTCAAGGCAACCAGATACTGGCCCATTTATTCATGGTTGCATAGGCACCGAAGGTCGGGGAAATAGCTTGCGATGAGCTCGTCTGCGCAGTGAAGCGAGTCCTTCCGACCTGCAACCCCCAAGCGTACTCCCGGGATGGCCCGAGATCGCCGAAATCTTCTGTGGGAATGCGGAGTTCAACCGTCCAACGATCATCCATGCGTCGCACGACTGATTCCACGTCTGGATTCCACAAAATCGGCAACGTATCGCGGTTGATAATGGCGACATCGGTGGACTCTGTCCAGACTGAGTTGTTCGGGTTCACCACGATCTTAAAATACGAGCGGCGGGGGGTGTTGAGGTAGACTTCAACAACATCGTCGTTAAAGATACTAAAATCGTCCCTTCTCGTGCAATCAGCCTTAAGTTCATCCATTTTGGCTTCACGGCACTCCACGGCGATGATCATAGAAGATTTGTCCGGCGTGAATGCAATTGCAACCCGGGTTGGGTTTTCACTCACTGGTTTCCCATCTCGATTGTTGTTCATCGTAAGCCAGGCATCGTCCGCATATTCTGAAAGGTCTCCGTCGATAACAACGGGAGCTTTCAGGGTTTGCACTTCTAGTTCTGGTCCCGTGCGCTTTAAGTTTAGAAATAATTCTTTAAGGGATTGCATTTCTTTTTCGATTGCCGCGATCCGCCGGTCATAGACACTCCCCGCACCAGCACGAGCACGAGCTTGAGACAATAACTCGAAAAATTCCTTCACGTCCTCTTCTTTCAGGAAGCCGGTGTGCAGGGTTAAACTCCGAGATTCTTGACGATTCCAGCAAGCCTCGGCGAACTCGTAGAATGCTCTCATTTCAACTTCCGCAGGCCCGAAAAAGAGCTGGTAATATTCGTCGAGCATCGCTGCGCGGTCTTCATCTGGATTCCAGAATAGGCGGCTCTGCCAATACACCATCAGGTGGATCAACGCGGGCGTATTCAGTCGGCTCGTCTTACGACCGTTCGGAAGCGTTACTTGGGTCGGCTGAATCTCAATGAACTTGCCATCACTGTACGGCAGCATCTCCTGCATCTCGCGCTGCAAGGACTTTGTGAACACAACCGGGTGACGCGGATTTGCAGCCGTACGATAATACAAAAAGTAATCCCATACGGGGACTTTTCGTGCGGGCGGAATCGCTTCGTGCCAGCGGCGTCGTGTTTCCAGTTCCGCGCGATTGACTGTTTCGAGTGCTCGGTATGCGCTGTACGGCTGGGCGAATGGTTTTGCAATGTTGTCCGGAACCTCGCCTAGATTTGTTGGGATCAGCTTACCACCCGTTCCGTTGCCGTACAACAACAGCTTGTCTGGATAGACTTTTTTTAACTCGCGTGCCAGAAAAAGATGGAAATCCCAAATGTAGTTGGAGGTCTTCTGCTCCAGACTATCTCCAGGTGCTCCGTAGAGATCCACATCACGCGCATCCATTCGAATTCCTCCGTCAGGTGGACTCATCGCAATCGCTGTCACCTCCGGCGTCACCTCAAAGCGTTTAATCAGATACAGCGCTGCTGCACGACGAAAATCCGGATCTGTGTAACGCGGCATCCCATAACCATCTGGGTAACCACCATAAGGTTTTCCGTCAGCATCGCAGGCTAAATATTCAGGATGAAGCTCTTTTTGAATCTCCGGCCCGAAGAGGTCGCCCGTGAGATGATTGTAAATGATGAGCGAGTAGTTTCCAAGCCTTAGCCGCTTCATCCATCGCATCCCTTCCCCATCCTCGCGCATCGCATTGTAAAAACAAAATTCGCGGCGTCCAAAGGCTGCTTCTGTACGATTTTCTTGGTACGGTACACGGATGGTTTTAATTTCTGGAATCACGGTGCCATCTTCATACGGCATGTACCAACGGACGCCAAGTTGCTCGAGCAAATCGGCTACTGCATACCAGGTTCCACAATCGTCATTGCTCCAGATCCCAAGCGGCGTACAAAAAGCGCCGGTGCCTTCACCGCCATAGCCGTACCCAAATTTCTCTCCCGTCAGGGCATGCCACTTCTTTAAGCCATCCGGGCCCAGGTAACCCGAGGGTTTGCGCTGACGATCCTCTCCGGAGAGGATCACCAGATTGTCTCGCACAACAACTTCATAGCCGCTATTACCGTAAGCTACTGGGCGATAGCCTAATGCCTCAGTGAACGCGTTTGTGCCCACAAAAATACGAGCGGTTACGTTAGATGTCGGCCTCGTCACAATCGGCAACCGAGCACCACTTATCTGCTCCACGTGATTTTGCAAATCTTCGGCAGCCAAGCGCACAATTTGTAGTGCGTCTTCCGCGCAAACAATCTCTGCTACTGGCTTACCATCATGCGTCAATTCAACCGTCTCAGATGGCGCGTTTTGCGCCTCGGAAGCTGTGCTTACCCACAATAGCATGATGCAGAACACGACCGCACCCCATTTCTGGATCCTGTATGATTGCATTTTTTTTCCTTTTTCTGGATTGTCCCGCATCGACTAGCGGAGTGATTTTGGTTTTCCTCACCATTCACGTTATGCAATGAGTGAAGGGTGAAAAGTTGGATCGTGATATGAAGCGTACTTGGATTCGTTTAGGGAGCGGAAGCGGCTAGGATATCGAGCGAGGGGCCTGGAATCCGGCCGAGCCCGTCTGGGCCTACGTTGATTAAATAGTTTACACCATAGGCGTTGAGTCTTTCGCGATTTTCACGGATTGTGGCGGCCTCTTTCCACTGATGATCGCGATAGGAGAAACCCCAGGATCGGTTCAGTGTACAGGCAGACTCATAGAGCCCATAGGGAGAGGGTTTGAAACCTTCCAAAAGGTTGCCGTCGAAGTTCCCCGTGATCACCACGGGCTTCTCAAGCGGGATCTCGTTGTCGCCGAGCGAGACATAATCGTACACACCGTTACCAAGTCGGGAGTTTACAAGACAGCCAGGCTGGCGCAACTTCACACAGTCGAAGAGTCGCTGGCTTTGTTTGGCGTTGAGGGTCATCGGCACATCAAACCATACCAGTGCAATGTCGCCATACTGCGTCATGAGCTCGTCGACTTGTGGCAAGATTTTTGATTCAAAGCAACGTGAATAGTCTTTTTTTTCAGGATCCGTGAAATCCCAATTATTATCCCAGGCTGTCCCACAGCATCCTTTCACATCCGAGAGATAGCCTCCACCATCTGGCTCATGCCAATCAAGATCCTGCGAATAGTAGAGCCCTAAGCGTAGCCCGTAGCGAGAACATGCCAAGGCAAGTTCCTCAATAATATCGCGGCGAAAAGGCGTAGCGTCTGCAACGTTGAAAGCGCTCACTTTCGAACGGAAGAGCGCAAAGCCGTCGTGATGTTTCGTGGTCACCACGAGGTACTTCATACCGAAGTCGCGCGCGCTTCGTACCCATTGATCAGCATCGAAATAGAGAGGATTAAAGCCGGTCGTTAAAGTTTCGTACTCTGCCACAGGAATTCTAAAATACGATTGAATCCATTCAGCATAGTTACAACTCCGCTTTCCACGATATTCACCTGCAAGCAAGGAATAAAGGCCGAAATGAATCATCATCCCATAACGAGCGTTTTGAAACCAAGTAACCGATTCTATCAGTTTATCGTTCATTTGCTGTAGTTCTCTAGACGCTTAATAAGGTCTGTTCTGTGTCTATGAACGAAATCTTACACCATCAGCCTATAGAATTCAAGCCAAACATACGCTGTTTTAGTCTGTTTAGTCGACAAACTTGTTCCGATAGGCCCAAAGACCGAGGGCTGGATTGCTGATGTAGAAAATCTCTTCTCCATCCGGCATCGTGTTGAAGCCGTCTTTGAGTTGATCGGGATTGTAACGTGCCGCCATTTCTGCATAGGGAACCGCCTTGAAGCCGACAGAGCGCACTTCTTCCAAACTAACGCCGTCGCCAGGGCAATAGGTGATGGAAAAGCGCCCTTCCGATGAGCCGTGGATAAGATGAGCCGCCGCACCAAGATTGGCGCGCAGGTCTTCATTCTCCTCAACCGCCTTCAACGTTGCGGGAGTCCCGAAGTAGCCGTATTTACGGATGAGCTTATCAATCTGAGCATCTTCACCGAATTCTTTCAGTGCGGGTGCCAAGACGATCAGCTCGCCTTCGTCAGCGATTGCCAGACGGGTACGGTAAACCGATTTGTTTCCAAGCCACGTGCTTTGGAATTCGTGCGGGTCAAGATAGACCACCATCTTCTTCGGCTCACGGTCTAGGAGTATGACGTTCACCTCACGGGCAAGTTTACACGCTTCGAGATAGACAGCCTCTTCTTCCCCAGCATAATATCCGCGCAACTGCATCTGGCGCGTTTCGTAATCCTGCTCGACCACCGTCAAAATATAGAGAATGGGGAGATCGCTTAAGAACTGGTTAGCAGCCGTGTTAAAGAGACGTCGAACTGGCGTGTCCGAACGCCCGAGAATCGTCTCCATGTTACAGACCGCACCGAGAAAGTGCGATTTGTTAATAATGTCCGATCCGCCAGCGCCCACCACGATGTTCTTGGTGTAGTTGGCCATGCCAACCACTTCGTGAGGGACTACCTGTCCGATTGAAAGAATCAGATCGTATCCTTCGAAGAGGATCTTGTTTACCTCAACGTCGACGGAATACGAAACCTTGCCATCAGAAAGTTCAGACAGTGTCGATCCAGAGATCTGCCCTTTTCGGACGATGCCATTACGCCAATCGTGCACCTTGAACGCCTCCAAAGGAATTTTATCGCCGAACATCATGCGGAGTTGACCCTCCGTCATGGCATTATGCGTTCCCAGTGTCGGCATGATGTCCACATGGACACCCTCGGCGACGAGCGCAGTGTAGGCCATCTCCGTGATCGGTCCCGCCTGCGAATTAAGGCGGGTGTGATCCGGTGGCAGAATGAGAACACGGCGCAGGGATTCCCTGCGCGGTGCTAGTGTTTCGAGAACATATTCGCGGAGCTCATCCCGCGAGATCGAGCGTTTCGCTCCGGAATAGTTTATCATAATTTATACGATGTAGGTGGAAGCAGCAGTATCACCGCCGCGACCGGTCCAATTGGTGTGGAAGAATTCACCGCGCGGCGCGTCGATGCGCTCGTAGGTGTGAGCACCGAAGTAATCGCGCTGGGCCTGCAACAAGTTCGCCGGCAGACGTGCGCAGCGATAGCCATCGTAATACGTGAGTGCCGCGTTGATAGCCGGTGTTGGGATGCCCAACTTGACTGCCATGCGCACCACACGCCTCCATGCGGCCTGTGCACGCTGCACCTTGCCACTGAAGAAGGGATCCAACAACAGGTTGCTCAACTCAGGGTCGCGATCGAAGGCCTTATTGATCTTGCCAAGGAATGCAGAACGAATGATGCAACCACCGCGCCACATGAGGGCAATACCGCCGTAATTAAGGTGCCACTCGTAGGACTGAGCAGCGGCGCGCATGAGCTGATAACCCTGCGCATAGCTAACCAGCTTCGATGCGTAAAGGGCCTGCTTCAGATCGTTAACGAATCGCTTCTGGTCGCCAGTAAAGGCTGCCTTGGGACCCGAAAGCTTTGCAGAGGCCGCAACGCGTTCGTCCTTGAGCGCGGAGAGGCAACGTGCGAACACGGCCTCGCCGATAAGCGTCAGCGGCTGACCTTCATCGAGAGCGGCTTCAGCCGTCCATTTGCCAGTCCCCTTCTGCCCTGCCGTATCGAGAATTTTGTCCACGACCGCCTCGCCAGCTTCCGTACGGTAGCCGAGGATATCACGGGTAATTTCGATCAGGTAGCTATCGAGATCGCCCTTATTCCACTCGGCGAAAATGGCATGCATTTCATCGTTGTTAAGGCCAAGGCCGTCCTTCATGATCTGATAAATTTCGCAGATGAGCTGCATGTCGCCGTATTCGATGCCGTTATGCACCATTTTCACAAAATGGCCTGCACCACCTTCGCCGACCCACTCGCAACAAGGTTTGCCGTTGTCCACTTTCGCCGCAATCTTCTGGAAGATCGGCTTGATGGCGGGCCACGCCTGTGGTGAGCCGCCGGGCATGATTGAAGGACCGAGCAACGCGCCTTCTTCTCCGCCAGAAACGCCAGTACCAACATAAAGGAAACCCTTGCTCTCGACATACTTTGCGCGGCGGATGGTGTCGGGGAAATGGCTATTGCCGCCGTCGATGATGATATCGCCAGCTTCAAGATGAGGAATAACCTGCTCAATAAAGTCGTCCACAGCGCTACCCGCCTTGACCAACATCATGACCTTGCGCGGGCGAGCTAAACTCGCACAGAGCTCGGCGACACTATGACATCCGATAAACTTTTTGCCTGCTCCGCGTCCGGCAACAAACTTGTCGACCTTTTCAACGGTACGGTTAAACACCGCGACTGTAAAGCCCTTGCTCTCCATGTTCAACACGAGGTTTTCGCCCATGACGGCCAAACCAATTAATCCAATATCTGCTTTCATACCATCCATTCTTTCTTTAAATTTTATTAGCCTGAGCGGTCAACTGAACCACTCAGGCATGAGAGCTAACGAACTTAGCGCTGAATACGAGCGGATCCACCCTGTGCGAGTGCTTTCACCTGATCCAAAGACGCCATGGTGGTGTCGCCAGGATAGGTTGTGAGCAACGCGCCATGTGCCCAACCCAGGCGAACCGCCTCGTCAGGAGACGCGCCGCTGAGTAGACCATAGAAGAGGCCCGCTGCAAAACCGTCGCCACCGCCGACGCGATCATACACGTCGAGCTCGCGAACGGGAGCCTGGTAGGCTTTGCCGTTAATCCAAGCGATCGCGCTCCAGCTATGGCGGTTGGTCGAGTGCACCTCACGCATCGTCGTCGCGACGACCTTGATATTCGGATATTTCTTCATGGCCTTGTCGAGCATGCTGATGAAAGCGGATGGATCGAGATCCGACTTCGCTTCCACTTCGGGGCCCGGGATACCGAGGCTCATCTGAAGATCTTCTTCGTTTCCGACAAGAACATCGACACAGCGAAGAATGGGTTCCAGCGTCTTAACAGCATGGTCGTTTCCACCAAGAATGTTCCAAAGCTTAACCCGATAATTCAGGTCGAAGGAAACAATCGCTCCTGCCGCCTTGGCCGCCTTCATTCCCTCGACGATCACATCTGGCGTTGTGGCGGAGAGCGCAGCAAAAATGCCTCCGCTGTGGAACCAGCGGACACCACCCTCGAAAATCTTCTTCCAATCGAAATCGCCAGCCTTAAGCTGAGCGGCCGCCTCATTGCAACGGTTGTAGAACACGACCGGTGCACGTGCGCCGCAACCGCGATCACTGAAGACCGTCGCCATGTTGGGGCCATGAACGCCATCATGCGTAAAATGCTTGTAGAACGGCTTAACACCCATTGCGCGAACGCGTTCTGCGATGAGATCGCCTACGGGGTAATCCGACATCGCCGAGACGAGGCCGGTTTTGAGCTTGAAGCAATCGGAAAGATTTGCGGCTACGTTAAATTCACCGCCACTGACGTGGATCTGACACTCCGTTGCCTTGCGAAACGGTAAAACACCTGTGTCTAATCGATGAACCAGAGCCCCGAGGGAGACAAAATCCAGCGCACCGCTGGGCATAATTTTCAACTCTTTATCCATTTTGTTTTTATTTGTTTGTTAGGAAGACTCTATGCAGCACAGCACGAACACGCATCCGCTAAAACCGTCTGAAAGAAAGTCACTCCAATTGAGTAAAATACTGAAGCTACTTTCAACTATATCAAATCTGACGCAAAATGGGAAGACCTTG
>CAZUAY010000058.1:0-16349 GCA_964618405.1 uncultured Lentisphaerales bacterium | reverse complement strand
CACGAAATCTCTCCTCGGGGTTTTAAGAAATACCGAGCTTTCTGAATCCGACTACAAAAAACATCTTGAGGAGAAGCACGCTTGAGAGTTCTTGTCGACACCAACGTCATTCTCGACGTTTTACTAGACAGAAAGCCTTTTTCGAACGAAGCGTCACACGTGCTAGCACTCGTGGAAGCATCAGAAATCGAAGGTTTTCTCTGCGCGACAACGGTAACCACGATAGACTATCTTCTAAGCAAAGCGCTTTCTGCCAAAAAATCGCGTGAGATATTGTATAAACTTCTATCCATTTTCGAAATTGCGCCAGTCAACCGACCCGTTCTGGAGCAAGCCCTGCTAAGCAAAATATCTGATTTTGAAGATGCCGTGCTGGAACAAGCCGCCATGCTGGTTCATGCAGATGTCATCACCACGCGAAATGTCAGAGACTTCAAAAACTCGAAAATTACCGTGTTCGACCCATCAGAACTCCTCTCCGTAATTACATCGAGGAAATAAACATGAACCGCGTCATTGTCGGCCATAGCGATCTTTGCGGGGGGCATTGTCGCGGGCGGGTGGTTTGCCTCGACCTCTCTGTACTCTCGGGGCGGGCTTGGCATCGGCGCCACTGGCGTTCATTGATGCGTTGCAGTGAAAGGTGTGCTTGAGATCGGTTGGTATCGTGATTTTGATAAGCTTTTCGATGGCGTGCAGGTAATCGCGTTCATGCCCACAACAAAACGAAATGGCATCTCCATCACTGCCGGCTCGAGCGGTGCGGCCAATGCGGTGGACGTAGGTTTCCGGTTCGTTAGGCAGTTCGTAGTTGATGACGTGAGAGACATCGTCAATATCAATGCCGCGTGCGGCGATATCGGTCGCGACTAGTACACGTACCTTGCCAGCCTTGAAGTCGGCCAATGCAGCGGTGCGTGCGGTTTGGCTTTTGTTGCCGTGGATCGCGGCCGCTGATATACCGGCATCTTCTAGCTTGGTTGCCACCCGATTGGCGACATGTTTCATTTGCAAAAAGACCATGACACGATTCATCTTCTTGTTTTTTAGCAGATCAATGAGCAGCTTATCTTTATCATCCTTTGTAACAAACAAAACCTTTTGATTAATACGGTCAACGGTGGGTTTGTTCGGAGTTACCGTGACATAGATGGGATTGTGTACCAGCGTTCGCGCCAGCTCGACGACGTTAGGTTCCATCGTGGCAGAATAAAAAAGTGACTGCCGTTTTTTCGGTAACCGTGCAATAACTTTTTTAATATCGTTAATGAAACCCATATCAAGCATGCGATCAGCTTCGTCGAGAACAAAGATTTCCACACCGCCCAAGTCGACATGCTTTTGGTTGATCAAATCGATCAGGCGGCCCGGCGTGGCGACCAGCACATGCACACCGCGTTTGAGAGCCTTAACTTGAGAATCCTGTCCGACTCCACCAAATATTACCGTGTGTGAGATTTGCGTGTGTTTTCCATACTTCGCCACACTATCTCGAATCTGCGCGGCGAGTTCACGGGTGGGCGCAAGAATGAGAACTCGCGGTTTTGTTGGAATCGGACGTTGGTTATCTTTTGCTAAAAACTGGAGGATAGGCAGAGTAAACGCAGCCGTTTTTCCGGTTCCTGTTTGTGCACAGCCAATCATGTCGCGGCCTTCAAGCAGTGAGGGGATGGACTGTTCCTGAATGGGTGTCGGGGTTTCGTAACCGGCCTCGGAAACCGCGCGACTGATCTCAGGTAGCAAGAGTCCGAAGACATTAGCAAGGTTCTTTTTGTTCATTTTTGTTCCTTCCGGCGATTCTCAAAAGTATTCTGCTCCTCGCCGGAGGAGTGAAGCGATACAGGGAAGCATGTTCAAACAATGTCCACTCGCGAATAGAAGTCACGAGTGGGGTGAAAATAGAAGATACCAAAAAAAGGAATGAATTACATTGCTTTTATTTGGCGATTTCGTAATCGGTCAGGCACAGCTCCCTGCGCCTGACCGATTACGGCGATTCCCATGACATACGATCCATATCATGATTTGAAGTGAAATGAGCTATGAAATGATACGATAAGGACGCTCACTAACTTCACGAATGTGGTCACGATCATACTCCGGCACACGGCGACCGGAGAAAGGAACATCTGCAATCTGCTGAGAGCGACGGGTTAAACGATCTATCATCCGCAAAGCATACTGTTTTTGTGATTACCGGAACTTGACGACTCTGTTTTTCATCTGGCAACGTTCTCAATCTTGTATTTCGTAAACCAGCGTCACATTATCCTCTGCTTGGACGTCTTCAGGTTCAATGTCGACTCCCGGGTCTGGCATCGATGCTGCCCCACATTCCATGACTAGATCTTGGTCATAAAATCGCACTTCCGCCCAACCGTAATCGATCTGCATCAGTTTCCCTAGGCTGACACCGGTAGCCGATGCGAGTGTTCCTGCGTTCTCTTGAGCTGTTTCGACCGCCTGAGTTAAAACTTTCTTACGCAGTGCATCTTTGTCCCGTACAGAGAACAAAAGGTTGATTTTCGCTCCGCTGTGTCCCTTGGCGACATGGCGTAGAACTTGGTTCAGGACGTCCTTATCCACCGGCAGTTTGATTTGCATGCGATGCGACGCGACATATTCAGAGAAGACTCGCTCGCCATTTTTGTAATGTGAGTCGATTCGCACGTTGAAGTCAGTCGTTTTTAACTCTGTCCGACTCAATCCCGCCGCCTTCATGCTCTGCCGGAGATCGTCTGCGCGTGTATTCAGCGTGCGCAAACAGTCTTCGTAGTCCCGTAACTTGACCTCAACATCGAATGATACCGTAACCATATCGGGTTCTGTCACAACCTGTCCCTTGCCTTGAACTTTCAGTAATCTCATGTTCGCCTCACATTTCGGTTTTATTATTTGTTTGTGTTTCTGTTTGATTAAACGGTCGCCAATGCTTATTTGTACTGGGTGGATTCAATCAGTTTGATTTCATCTGGTAGCAGTTTGTAGAGCGTGTAAACCAGGGTGTTCATTTCGCTTTCAGCCGTGTCGATGTCGACTGCTAATGCCGTGATTTCACCATCAAGCGCAACGATTCGATCACGTAAGGTGGCGTCGGCGGTTGTCCGCAAATCGAGCAGATGATTCAATAAACGCTGTCCATTAAACGCCTCTGTCACGTTGACTGTGCGCAAGGCATGACGCCATTGTGCAGCAATGAACGGTGTGTCCGGCTTATCAAATAGGCGCATGGCATCGACTCCGGCGATACGTACGGTGATGGTGTCGTGGGTGTTGACAACCTCCAGTTGAGACCCCGGCACAAGCTTGTCGTCAAGCGTCGTTAATCTCGTTGCGAGTTTTTCTTCGAATTTGGCCTTTGCCCATGCCGTCAGTTCGCGCCCTTTGATTTCACTTGGCGCTTCGGCGCTTTGACGCCATGATTGTTGATCCCCCACGTCGGCCCAGAGCCAGTCGGGTTTGAGTTTTGGTTTGACAGGGATTGTCTGCGGACTCATTAACCTGTCCTCGAGCATGACGGCGAGATCCCGCAGATGCGAGTGAAGCGCCTGTAGCCGCTGTGCGCGTTGACCCACTTCCTGACGCTCCACCTCTGATGCATCAGGTATTGGCAAAGGCGCGATGAATTGCTTGTTAGCAGCCCGATAATCGTTCTGAAATGGTTTTGAGGTTCGTCGCCAGACGAAATTGCAGACGGGTGCGTTAAATATTCCTGCAATGAAAGGCAGCTCTTGTGGAGTTACGGTTAAGATTCCGCCAACGTCCACGTTGTCCAAATAGCATTCACCTTCAATATCCATTGTACAAAAAAGACGTGTAATCAGGCGAGGGATCATCAGTTTAGGAAACTCTTGTTTGTCGATATTCTGGTTGCGTCCGAATCGGTACCATGCGTTGTCATTAAAAGCATTACTTTCGCGAGCGCGAAGTGTTGTTTCGTTTCCTTGAAGATAAGCCCAGCCGCAAGGGAAATTGCTTTCCATTTCCTCCTCGGTAAATAGGCGAGGTTTGTCGTCGGAGAGAAAGTAGGGGAAGATTAGGTACGTATCGGTTGTGGGAAGCTGATAGCGTTTTGCTTCCTGTCCTGAAACGAGGGGTCGCATCAGGCGGTCTTCGATTGTGATTGTTTCTCCAAATTTTGTTTGATAGCGCCTTGGGCCTATCTTCTGCAAGTGGTAGATATCATCGGCACTCGTTTGGATTCCGACAACAATTCCTGAACAGCAATCTTCCAGCGGCTTTGACGTCTTTTGAAGTTTTTTTACCAAGCGCATTTCCTCTTCGGGCAACAACGTCCAGGCTCCTTCGTCTGGCAATTCAGAATACGGCACGGTGTCTGTTGAGCGATCCCAATCGACATCGGCTATCGAGCCGTCGGGAGCGAATGCGCAAGCAACGCCTGCCGCTGGTTTTGCCTGATAAAATTGCAGCGCTGTGTAGGTAATGGCTTCTTCGAAGACCTGAAAACTCTTGAAGTCGAGCCAGCGGTCAAGCGTATTGTCGCGTTTGATTTTGTCGCGCAGGCTTTGTCCGTATTGATTGACGAGCCATACATTCGGGGCGATATACCCCATGCGGCCTTCCGGCTTGAGAAGAGCGATGCCTTTTTCAATGAAGGGCAGATATAAATCAAAATTCCCGGTTCGTGTGCTTTCGTAGACGGGGCTGCCGTCTGGCCGGTTCGCGGTTATGAGATAGTCGGTGACATCGGGTTGAGAGCGGCGGAAATTCTGTAATTTAACGTACGGGGGATTGCCAATGACGCAATCGAACCCGCCTTTGTAGAAGACGCCTTTGAAATTGGATTCCCAGTCGAAGGCGTTAATTTGCTCGCGTACGTTTGCGTTGGCATCCTCAAAGAGCGTTGCATGTTTCTGGTTGTAGAATGCGTCGAAATCTGTACCGACAAGACTGTTGCCGCATCGGATGTTTTGATCGAGAGAGCAAAGCGGAGCTTTGGTTGTTACGGTGTGCAGCCAGAGTGCGAGTTTGGTGATTTCGACGGATTCCGGGTTAATATCGACACCGTAGATGTTATGGGAGAGGATTGACTGGATGATGAATTCCTGATCGAACAGCCCAGGTTGCCCTTCGATCCGTTGTTCTTCCGCGACGACACGCCGATATTCGGCAACGAGGTAATCGAGTGCTTGAATGAGGAAGGCACCTGAGCCGCAAGCCGGATCAACGATGGTCAGGCGGTTGAGACGATCTCGGTATTCGCGAAGAAAATCGCGGTGAGCACCCGCAACGGGTGCCGTGCGTCGCTTGTCTTGTTGAAAGGCGCGATAGGCGGTAATGTCTTCTTCTGTTAGCGGTTTGAGTCTGGCTTCGCCAAGCTCAGCCCGAATGTCGGCCAAACGCGCACCGACAGTTTCCTCGACAAGGTAACAGGTAACCCATTCCGGCGTGTAGTAGACGCCGTCTGTCTTTCGCTTTGAGAGGCGGTTGATTGAAACGCGGTTATCGGCATCTGCCTCCATGATTTCGAGTTCGGTAATAGACTGTTCAAATATGCGACCCAGCGTGGTCAGCCCGATTGTGCGCTGGCCCGAGGAGCTTGAGAGTCCAAAATTGTAAGCGCTCGAAAAATAAAGGAGTGTGAGCGGGTGCTTCAGAACGTCGGTGGCTTGTCCTTTTGCGCAGAAAACTTTTGCGGGGATACGAAGACCTTCTAATTGCGGGTCGGCTTCAAAGAGCCCTCCATTGAAACGTCTGATTTCATGCTGGCCGAATGGTCCACCGGCATTCATGGCGCGAAACAATTCACGCAGGGCGTCCCAAGGGGCAGGGCCTTCGGAACTGTAGAACTGGCTGTTGCTGTACTCGGCCAGCAGGTTTCGGAAAAGTTCCGGTGGATAGCTCAGAACACGTCCCATGTCTTCGCAAAACATGATGAAAATACATCGGTCAAGAATCCGTTGAGTCAGGCGTACGAGTTTGCCGCGTGTGCCCTGAAAGTCTGGATTGGCCTCGACAATCGTTTCGTAGAGAAACTTCCGGTAGTGACTGTATTCCTGATAGAAACTTTTTTCAATATCTTTGGAGTGGATGCGCTGATTGCGGAGTATCTCGGCGAGGGTGCAGGGGCTACGCTCGGTGAGCAAGAGATCCGGGCGGAACAAATGCCAAAAAAGGAATCTGCGAAAAGCTGCAATAGCGTTGTCCGTACACAAGTCCGGATCAAGCGTAGAAGTCTCCCCTGACACAATAAAGCGTTGATACTCTCCGCTGTGGCCGGGCAGTCGGGTGTAAAGGCGGAATTCGTTCATGTCGGTCACGATTCCCCATACTGGCTCAACAGGAGCATCGCCACGGTCTCCCCAAGCCAAATTCAAATAATCTTTGCATTGTTGAACGGGAGATCGATTGTTGCCTTTGCGCGGCTGCGGGCTATCGAGGCTCGTCCGAATATCTTTGAATTCACAGAGAACTTGCGCGACTACTCCCGAGTCCGTGCCAAAATGCCCAAGCGCTAAATCGGCAAATCCATATCCTCCGCGTTGCCCTGCACCTTTGACGGGGAACTGTGGCCGACACGTGTAGCCTGTGGATTCGAAATCGGCTCCTTGCAGGGAGTATCCCCAGGTTTCGACGAAGAACCGCTGAATGAAAGCTGTTTCCGACTCGCGTTCGTTGAGTCTATCTCGGCCTGCCCATGCTTTAAGTCGGGCGTGTAACGCAGGGGCTTCTGGCCTGGATGAGAACTGTAGATACTCGTCCCACAATTGACTGCGTAGCACGTTTTCGTCGAAAAGAGATTGTTTATTCATAATTCGGAGAAAGCCCTCACTAACGACTTTTACAATAGCATATTACGTCATCGGCTTCATCTTTAAAGTTTTTGGAAATCGAGGGCAGAGCCGAAGTCGCCACCTGCACAGAACTCGTCTGCACCTGCACAGAATCCAGCTCTTGCTGCCCGCCGAAAACGGCGGACAACAGGAGAAACGGAAACAGCGCAATGGTTTTCGTAATGTTCATTCCGACGTGGATGTCTTCTCAGTGTCAAGTTTTCTGGGGTTGAGGCCGAAACGAATGCGCATGGCTTCGTCTTTACCAATCGGGAACTTCCGCTGAACGCCATCAGGATCTTCAACAATAAGCATCCCATACAACTCTCCAGATGAAAACCCATCACCTTGCGTAGGAAAACTCAGGCCAACAGGACCACCTTGGATGTTCCTAAAAGGGCTTGAAACGCGACGTTCCTGTCCCGACGAGATCCCCTGATTGAAATCTAATTGCCCTGAAAACTTGAACACCACGTTCTCACGGGACTGAATCCATGACTGATCGTCAAAAACAAAAGTGGCGCGTTTGTACATCCTTTGGAATGGACGATTAAGGTGGTCTGCGATGTTCTCCTTGACCGTTGCGATCCAATTAGTGTCTGAATTTAGATGCGAGGTAAAAACCACCCATGTCATTTGATTCGTTTGCACATTTGAACCGTAAGTCGGTAGAAATGAAATGATACTACAAACAAAAAAACCTATTAGATCATGCCTTTTCATTCGGCCCCCTATTACCATTCGAGCTTTTCGTGTTATACAATCGATGTGTCGCCAAACTTACGGCTCTCGAATTTACATTCCATATGTCCGGCCATAAAACAAGATCAGTTTCATCTTTGAAACGTCAACTAATATCGCAACTTTGTCATGCCGATCCGAACCCTTCACATAGTTAACCTTGATTTTATCTTCCTCCCCATTTACCGTATAAATGGCAGAAGGTCCAATACTCCAAACTTCACCAAAATCCTTCCATCCCATATACCCGTATTTCGAGAGGTCGTTCAGAATTAGCCGATCCATTTGATTTGTATCAATGTTATACATTCGAAACCAATCCCGCTCCTCTAAAATCGGAGCATCAAGCCCTAGATTTAGGTTCTCAATCCAAATGAATTCCCTAGCTACAGAGTCGTAACTTTTCACTACACAACTCCGACAACCTTGAAAAACAAAGAATACAACTGCACATAAAACTGGCAAAAAAGCAAAAAAGGTGTTTTTTTTCATAGTTTCGCTATGGGTTATTCACACTGAAGAAAGGAATAGTTATAAAACGTGAAAGCATCTCCCACCATGTGGAACGGATCGCCACTTGTGTGTGAACCGAAAAAGGCTGAATACATTTCTGCAACAAGTTCCGGAGCAAATTCGTGCGTAAGTGTTGTCCAGAAGCTATCTCCATCGTGCCACGTGAAGTCCCAATTATCTTCCGTATATAGATAAATGTCAAGATCAACAAACACGTTACGAATATACCGGCCCGCAGCTTGAAACCATGGACCTGCAAACCAAGTAGCCGAGACGCTCATGTTCATGAGGTTTCTACCAAGAATAGATCCTTGGCTCCAGAAAAAAGTTTGTTAAAGCTTGCGTATCCCATCTGAGAGCATACCCGATTTCGCCGATGAACGGCTTGCCGGTGAAGAACGCACCCGTGTCGCTACTCTCCCCAAATGCCATCATGGACGTCATGCTGTAGCTTTCATCGCCTTTGACGGCGACCGTGCTACCAAGCCTGTCGTTGAACATGACCTTGCCGTCCGAGGCGATGGGATTGCCGCCGCCGATGGCCGGTTCGTTGAGATAGTCGCTGCCGTCGCGGTGGACAAGCGCCAGACCATCCCAGATAAACCGCTCGGCGTCGTTTCCGCGTGTCACGGAGGCAAGCCCTCCGCGCGGCTGCGCCGCGAAAAAACGATGGGGTAACTTTTGGTGTCTCAAAAACTTTGTCGCAAACTTTATCGCAAACTTTATCGCAAACTTTATCGAAGACAAGAGAAGTCTCACGCGAAGACGCCTGCCTGTGCAGGAACGGCAGACAAGCGAAAGCGTGAAGAAATAAAGGAGAGGCTGAGGATTTGCTCGAGTGAATCGCGGACGAGGACGAGCGAAGCAAACGGAGAACGGGTTTTCCAACCCGTTTACGTACACGGGTTGGAAAACCCGTGCTCCGTTCGTTACGACTACTGCTTAGCTTATAGACGAGTTGGTTCGTGGTGTCGTACGTAAACGTGGTCAGCGTGCCGTTAAGCGTCTTCTTCAGGATGTTACCTGCATCATCATACGTATGCTCCTCCACGGCCAATCACTTCCTCATCACTACAGAGACTTCGTACCGTACATCAAGATCCGCAAGCTCTCCTCTGTAACTGCCAAGACGGACAAGAAAGAAAAAAGGCTTAACAGCCGAAACCCAGCAAGCGGGAGAGGTCCCTTTAATTGTTTTTTGCCGCAGAGACGAAAAAGTTATTTTAACTGATGGTCTTCCTCCTCGTACCATTCTTTTTTTTTCCACAATCGAACCGACTACATAAACATCCCAATTCTCTCGACTGTCGCCAGCAAAGGGCGCGTTGGTCACGCCAAATACATTCTGCACATCGCGACCGAACATCAATTTGTAATTGACTTCGAATTCATCTGTCGAATGATCTTCTGATGCCATGCACATTACAACTCCTTGTAGGATAATAATTAACGAGAATATTAGTTTTTTAATGATTTTCCCTTTCAGTTAACGTTTTCTTCGGTGTACCCCAAAGCACTGCATTGTTCAATAAGAATTACGGGGTTCTTCAACAAACTTTTATTGACGGCGATTTCTATTTCAACACTCCTTCTTTTTAATGTATCATCATCTTGCATGGAAAATTAGGGGACGCACCTTAAAAAACATGAATCTGTGCGGATCGCGCAGAGTGAAGGGGAGTCGTGAATCACTTCCAAGGCGGTTGTGGTTGGTTTCTGGAAGATTAACATGTAATACGGAAAACATAAAACGGAAAGACATAGCAAGCAGTGTACAACGTAAGACGATTTTTAGAGAACCCTATTATTTATTCTGAATTGGATAACCAGATCGGTCTCAACATCAATGGGCCGTCGCTGATCCGAGTTCCCGACTGGGTGTCCGACCCGCTCGGGCGCTACTATCTCTATTTTGCGCATCATCAGGGGACGTTTATTCGCATGGCGTATGCCGATACGATTCGGGGGCCGTGGACGATACATCGCGGAGGTGTTTTGTCTTTGGCAGATACGTTTTGCCAGAAGCACATTGCTTCGCCGGATGTCCATGTGCTCTCGGATGCGAAGGAAATCCGGATGTATTTCCATGGTGGAAGCTCTGATGGGCAGCGAAGTTTTCTTGCGACCTCCTCTGATGGGCTGTCTTTTCACGCCATGCCCGAGGTGTTGGGGCCTTTTTACTTTAGGGTATTTCAGCACGACAACGCATGGTTTGCCATTGCCAAGACAATCACCGCTCCAGGGGGCGGTGTGCTGTTGCGTTCTCCCGATGGTATTCAGCGATTTGAGCAAGGACCGTCTATCCTGCCCCAGCAGCGTCATGTCGCCTTATTAAAGCGCGACAATTCCGTAGACATTTTCTTCAGTCGTGGGGAAGACTGTCCCGAGCGGATCTTAGTTTCAACGATGTCGCTCGTTGGTAACTGGACTGCGTGGCAGCCGTCGGCCCCAGTTGAAATTCTGCGTTCAGCAACAGAAAAAGAAGGCGTTCACCTACCGGCTCGCTCTTCCCACTTCGGCGCAGTTTGTGAACCGGTTCATGAACTGCGTGATCCTGCAATTTACGCTGAAGGGAAGAAGTTGTATCTGTTTTACACAGGAGCAGGTGAGACCAATATCTGTGGGGCTGAGCTGTTACTTTTACGTTGAATAGCCGAGAAGGCGAGCAGGGTTTCTGCGGCCGACTTGGATGAGATCGTCTGGAGTCCAGTCACCGAGAGAGGCAAGATGCTTCATGCAGTCTGCCATCGTGCTGGAAGAACCGGCTAAGGTTGCAGATGTTGAAGGAGCGCCGTTTTTGACAATGATTCTTCCACTCGCTTCAATCGCTACTGGCTGACCCATGTAGAAGTATTCCCCGACAGGGAGACCGGCGATTGCGGCAGCGTCACTGGTGACGATGAAGCGGTCGCGACCCTTCGCACGCCAGGCTACTCTCAAAAATGCAGGCGGTACATGATGTCCGTCAGCAATGAACATGGCGTTGAGGGAATCGTTGGCGAGCTGCGTCCAAATTGGGTTGGGGTGGCGTGGCAGGGTGTTGACAATGCCATTGCCGAGATGGGTGCAGAGCGTGGCACCCGCTTCTACAGCGCGCTCAATCGACTCATCATCGGCCAAGTGGTGGCCTAATGACACAATGACACCCTGTGAGGTGACATGACGAATAAGTTCGCTTGCACCATCAACTTCAGGTGCAAGCGTGAGAATCTTGATGCCACCTTTGGCGAGGCGTTGCCAAGTATCAAAGAGACGTGCATCAGGAGCCGCAAGCCATTGAGCCGGGTGGGCTCCACGGCTTGCCGTACCGAGGAATGGACCTTCCATGTGGAGTCCCGCAATGTGCTCGCCTAAATCTGGCTCGCGCATAGCCTGCGCGAGAATCGGCAGGTTGCGTTCGTAGATAGCAGGGTCGCACGTAATGAGGGTAGGACAATAGGCCGATGTGCCGCGAGAAACGAGTTCTGCGGTCATCTGACGCACTTTGTCCAGAGTCAGATCGGGCAGTGAAAAATCAATGCCCATAAATCCGTTTACTTGTAGATCGATCCAGCCTCGAGTATCCATGATTATTTCAGCAGTGAAGCTGCGGGTTTGTCCATAAAGAACATTGTGTCTGGGTGTTTTTGCATGATTGAGGCAGGGTGCAAGTTCGTGACCTCACCGGTGAGACAGTCCTTCACGGCTTTGGCTTTGCGCTCGTCAGGCACCGTGCAGATAATAGCGCGTGCGGCCATGATCTGGTTGATCGACATGGAAATTGCTTTCTTCGGCACATCCGCAAGCGTTGCGAACCAGCCTTCGCCGAGTTGCTGCTGACGGCATGCTTTATCGAGTTCCACAATGTTGTAGGCTTTTTTGGTCTTGAAATCTGCTGGGGGATCATTGAATGCCAGATGGCCATTTTCGCCAATGCCGACGAATGCGACGTCGATAGGTGCAGATTTGATCAGTTTGCCAACGCGCACGCATTCGGCCTCGGAATCACCTTCACCGTTGAGATAGTGGAATGCGGCCAGCGGTAGCGGAAGCTTCGAGACGAAGCGCTTCCATAAATACAAGCGGAACGACGCTGGGTGTGTGAGGGGAATTCCCACGTACTCATCGAGGTGAAAGATTGTAACCCGGCTCCAGTCGATATCGGGCTGGGTTATCAACGCCTTGAGCATCTCGAATTGTGAGGCACCGGTTGCGATAATGAGGCGAGCATATCCTTGTGACTTTAAGGCTTCGCGTATGCGCTGTGCGCCGTATTCGGCTGCGGCCTTACCGCAAGCACCGCGGCTGCTGTGAATTTTAACGTTAGCGGGAATCATTTTTTTCCTTTTGTTTAGTATTAAAAACTTAGTAAAATTGTATCAGAAATTGCTTTTTAACGCAAATCTGGGTTTTGGCGATGCGCCTCTTCCATCACGGCAATTTGCCTGCGAACTTGATCCAGCGTAATGACGCGGGGTGCGTCTTTGACGAGAATTCCGTAGGCATCATCGTAGAATCCATTCGAAATTGGATTTAGATTGTCGGGATCAGATTCAATACTCCATTCCTCTTCATGCCAATCGAGCTTTTCGCCGCAGTAGCTTCGCTTGTCGGACCAAGTGTGCTTGCTGGAGTGGGACCGCTCAGGTGCCGTTTCAGAATTAAAGTATTTCCACTTTAACGCACTAAGAGAGCCGGTCAAGCCGCCAAGTGTTCCCTGCACATTGTACATATCGCCCTGCGGATAAGCCATAAACGAGCTCACCACAACTTCGACCGTAGGTGCACCTTTATCCCACAGCGTAACGGTTGCGAAATTCTCCGCGTCACCGTATGGATTGTCGGATACGAGGCGTGCAAAAACCTTGGGGGTGGCTTCTCCGAAAAGAACCACCGCTTGATCTACCGGATGCGGCCCTGTGTTCAACAAATTTCCACCCCACATGTCGGTGCGAGTCTGCCAATCCCACCGACGGGCGAAATTGCTAAAGCTGATGCGGATCTGTATGATACGGCCAAGACAGCCTGAGGCAATCACGGACTGAATCTTCTTAAAAGCAGGCTGGAAACGCGAGTTCTGGAACGGCAGCAATTTTTTACCGCACGCCTTCGCGGTCGCGACCATCTTATCGAAATCCGCTACCGTACGCGCTGCCGGCTTTTCGCAGACAACATGATATCCAGCGTTGAGAACTGCAATCGTTCCTTCCGGATGGAGATAGCTGGGGAGGGCGTTGACGACAATATCTAAATTGAGACTCTTATCGGCAAGTAGTGTCCGATAATCACCAAATGCTTTGGCGCCAAGTTCTACGGCTTCTTTTGTGCGCTCCGGCACTAAATCTGCAACCGCAACAATTTTATAACGTTCCGAATCTTGACGAAGCCATGAAGTGTGAATGCCATAGCCGCTACGACCTTGACCGAGAATTCCAACGCGTATTATTTTCATTTTACTTTCCTTGTTTGTGAACTAGAGAACGATGTTTTCACGACGGCCGCTCGTTAGTGAACGGACGCCGGTTTCGAGAATGGCGAGAATTTCTAGCGACTCAGTCAGAGGGACGGGAATCTTACCCTCGATGACAAAATCACGCAACGCAGTAATCAATCCCGGATAAGGAGATTGATTTTGATTGGTGTACATCGCGATGTCACCCTGAAGCTGAAGGCGCCCACCATACTGGTAGCTACCGCGCAAGCACTCAACAACGCCTGAGCGACCATTGGCATACGTAACCAGAAGTACGACTCCTGTCGCATTTTCAATTGCCTGTACAGACTGTGCGCCGGTGCCGATTGTTGCGGTTAACATTTCAACAGCGTGAACACCGTACCAAACTAGATCGTTTCCAGCAGCAGCCTTGCCAAGGGCTCCAAAGGTATGGCCGAAAGCTGGCGCAGGAACTGTTGTTTTAGCTTCGATCAACTGTGGCAGAAACCGCAGAGAGGAAGCACTCCAGACCTTTACACCGTGCTTCTCGGCAAGTTCTATAATACGACGCCCCTCATTGACGTTTGCTGCCAAAGGCTTGTCAATAAAAATGGGAAGACCCGAGCCAACGACCTTTTCAAAATAGGGGAGGTGCAGGCTTGGGTCATTGATTTCAATGAAAACGGCATCCATGCCTTTCAGCACTGATTCCACGTCTGGCACCATTTCAACGCCAAGGGCCTCAAGCTCGGCTTGGCGTTTATCTTGGCCTTCTTCGTTCTGAAAGGGTGAAGGGAAACGCAGGGCTTTCGCAACACGCATTCCTTCAACCTGTCCGCCGTCTGGAGCTGTCCCCTGAATTAACTTTGCAAAAACAACGGAATGGCTTGTATCAAGTCCAACCATTGCTATCTTTTTTTCTTTCATTTTATGTCCTCTTGTTAAGTGTGAGTGAATCAAAAAAGGGAAGGTACAGCGTTAGGTGCCTCCGAAGCGCCGAATCGGTAGTTGTAATATTTGAATCTGTTTCTCTTTTTCTTGAATAACGCTTATAAGTCCTTGTATGGCCAAACTGATCATTCGCGAATAGTCCTGAATAAAACTCGTAACCACGATCCCCCAGACATTTTCCAGTGCCAAGTTGTCAAAATCGGAATATACGATATCGGTGAGCCAATGTCGATTCGATTCGCGAACCCATTGCATTACGGCACCTGTGTGGCTACTCGAGTCTGAAACAACGAGCAAGGGTTTTTGAGTGTCATTATCCAGTTTTTTGCGTAACACGTCAATTTTAGCGTCAAACGCATCAGGTAAATGAACGATTTCATAAAACAAATCCTTTTCCCGACAGGCTCGAATAAAGCCCTCAAGTCGCAACGCGACGACGCCAACGGTTGCATCCTCGGCAGACGCTAAGAAGACTGGCAACCAGTCTGGATGTTGGGTTATACGCTCCTGAGTGATTTGAAAAACAGCCTCAGCATGGTCCGTCGAAACGAAATTTCGATCCATATTTTTTCGGTTAATGAAGATTTGCGGAATCCGAGTTTGCATTTCTTCCGACCAAGCAAGCTGTTCTTTATTCGGCCGATGCCATACAAGGCCATCATAAACATTAAGCTTTTCACGATCGGCCCTTGTCGCAACAGATTCAAAGGGGATCGGCGTACAAATGATTTCGTTTCGCGTTTCTGTTGCGGCTGCTTCCGAGCTTCCTCCGAGCAAAGCAATACGAAGCACATGCGATGTGTTGATCACAAGGCTTCCAGCCCTGCGCCGGCTCTCCACCAGTCCGCGTTCGCAAAGTTCTCGGACAGCACGATCAACCGTGCCGCGTGCAACGCCAAATCTCTGCGCCAAAACAAAACGGGTAGGCAACGTCGAGCCGATGGAATATTTCATCGACTCAATTTCGTTCGCTAAAATTCTCGCGATTTTCTTTGCGTCTGGAGATTGCATGCCTGTTTCCTGTAAAAGACCAAGCAATAATGTCATATATTTTTTGAGTAGTCAACATTATTACACCGCGTTAGAATAATCGGTCGGGCACAGTGGGCTGTGCCTGACCGATTATAGTCGCTAGTTGCTAGTCGCTAGTCGCTAGTACTGCTCCTGCGAAAGAGCCGACAGGGTCCCACCCAGATCGGCATCGGGGATTTGCGTTTAGAATTAGAGAGATCACAGCATAAGATAGTGACCCCGACTCCGATGTCGCTCCGCCAACAGGCATTTTGCCTATAACTTCGTCAAGAAGTGGTTTCAACGAACGGAGCACGGGTTTTCCAACCCGTGAACGAAAACGGGTTGGAAAACCCGTTCTCCGTTTGCTTCGCTCGTCTGCCGTCCCCGCACAGGCAGGCTCCTCCTGTAAACGCGGTGTCCTCGTCGCGTAACGGGCTGAGGCGACTTCGCGGAAGCTCGACGAAGTTCGCGACAAAGTTCGCGACTTAAAGTTCGCGACAAAGTTTTTGGGATGCAAAAAGTTACCCTATCGTTTTGTAACCGTTCACGGGGTATAAGCAACCCCGATTTATTTGAAGCATAGCATTGTCGCGGCAGTAATGTCCAGCGCCGTGGATAGTGTATAGTCCTTCCCATGTCAGATATTTTAGTTATGCAGGGTCGGGAGTTGAGAGGCGAGGACATCGCTTTGATCCGCACATTGCTGGATGAAAATCCAGACTGGGGCCGGTCAAGACTCAGTGTTGAACTTTGCGATCGCTGGGCTTGGCACAACGCGCAAGGACGCCGAAAAGATATGGCGGCGCGAACCCTACTACTCAAATTGGAGCGTCTCGGTCTTATCCAGCTACCCCCACGCCGCGCGCCATCGCCAAACAAGAATCGCAACCGTACCGCGCCGCCAGTGCCGACTGCCGTTGAAC
>CAZUAY010000057.1:0-16438 GCA_964618405.1 uncultured Lentisphaerales bacterium | reverse complement strand
AATGGCAGACGCAGCAGACTCAAAATCTGCCGGTGGCAACACCGTGAGGGTTCGAGTCCCTCCCCCGGCACCACTCTAGAACGCCCGAAAGCAGAAATCGAAAAATGGGAACGGAAGCGGCAATCGGATTGGGATCTAATATTGGCAACAGGCTCGCACATCTTGCGATGGCCACTGCAAAGATAGAAAAAATTGATGGCGTAAAACTACTGGGTAAATCATCCGTTTACGAGACCGAGCCGGTTGACGTTCCAGACGAATTCGAAGCACAGAATTTTCTCAATGCCGTCGCCATCTTTGAAGTTGATTGTGATGTCGAGGCTTGGTCCGATGCAATCCATGCAATCGAAGCCGATATGCTCCGCATCCGCGGCCCTGTCCGGAATGTGCCACGAACGATCGATCTCGATCTTCTCTACTTCGGTGCCGTCTTGATGGATCGCCCCCATCTTCGCCTACCCCATCCGCAATGCACCTCCCGCCGATTTGTCTGCCAGCCGCTTTGCGAACTTAGGCCCCATCTGATTTTGCCGAACGAGACGAAATCCATCGCTGAGATCCTCGCAACACTTCCGTTGTCGCCGGGGGTTACACCCTTTGTTAAAACGTGGTAGCTTCTCTGTAGCGACTGTAATCGGTTTGTAATTCGTAATTTTCTTAGTGCTACTCTCACTTTCCAAACCGCCTCTGCATGGAGCGTGAGACATCTGGAACCGAGGCAACAAGCGATCTTGTGAAGTCCGTCTCCGGTTTCGAAAAGAGTATCTTCGGATCGCCCTGCTCTACGATCTTGCCCTCGTTCATAACAAAAGTGGTGTCGCAAATGCTTCGAACAACCGCAAGATCGTGAGCGATCAGGATGAGTGTCAGGCCTGTCTTGTCGAGTAAGCGTCGGAGCATCTTTAGCATCTGCGCTTGCACGGCGACGTCGAGCGCTGAGACCGGTTCATCGGCAATGAGAAGCCGCGGGTTCACAGCAAGGGCTCGTGCGATACCGACGCGTTGCCGTTGTCCACCACTGATCTCATGTGGAAACCGTTGCATCAGGTCTGATGAAAGCTCAACATCGTCTAAAAGCTTGCGCACACAGGTATCAATCTCGGAGTCTGTCGAGAACTCATTTCGTCGATGAACCGCTAAGACTTCTCTGACTGCATTGCCGATTCGAATGCGCGGATTGAGGGCACCTAAGGTGTCTTGGAAAACAATCTGAACATCGCGCCGGTATTGCTGACGTTGGACGCCACTCATACCAAGAATATCATGGCCTTCAAAAAAAATGCGTCCGGAGGATGGTTTTTCGAGTCCGACTATCGTCCTCGCAATGGTGGTCTTGCCACAACCGCTCCCGCCGACAATGCCAACGCATTGCCGAGACGCGATAGAGAAACTAACGCTTCGGACTGCGAGCTTGGGTGGATGCCCAGGATAGGTCACGGAGAGATTCTCGACTTGAAGCATCGCCTCAGTGTGGTTGCTCACCATGTAAACTCCAATCCATCGTAAGCTGGGCGGATATGGGTCGGAAGTCTCCGTTCCAATTCTGCGTGCAGAATGTCGTGACCAAGATGTGAGAGAAAGCCACGGGCTGCGCCACTGGCCTCGATCGCGTTGACAGAATCGTCTACCGTGAGATGGCTTGGGTGCGGCCTATCGCGAAGACCATCAATCATCACAACGGCGCAGTCCGTCATAAAGGCCATCAGTTCCGGCGTAATACCGCTACAATCCGGCGCATAAACAAACGCTCTGCCTTCATAGTGGACTTTAAAAGCAGTAGAGAATTCTGGTCCATGGGGAATAACACACGACGTTACGCTGAACGGGCCCATTTGAATGGGATCATCGTTTATTTCAATAAAATCAATTTTCGGTCTGTAGAGCGCTTTCTGATCTGGAGGAGGAGTAAAAATGAAGCTCAGCATCCAACAGTAAAACCGGTAAATTTAGCCAAACATTTTATTAACCCCTTTGATTGTAAACGCACGGGCGTATACGGAGATGCGTGATTTTTGTAGTGTGTTAAATTGCCGAATTTCATCGAGACCGAGGATATGATCGGCATGGGGATGCGTGAGCAAGGCTGCATCAATTCTTGGAATTTTAAATCGAAGAACTTGCTGGCGAAAGTCGGGGGATAAGTCGATTTGAAGCCCATACCCATTACAGGTCAGATGTACTCCTGTGCGGAGCCGATTGTCGCGAAAATCTGTCGAGGTACAAACAGGACAAGTACAGCCAATGATGGGCACACCTGTGGAGGTGCCAGATCCCATAACCAGCACTTTTGGAAAGTCGTGATTTTTCATGAGATCCACACTTTCCGCTCAGGATCATAGCAGGATCGAGGTTTCTTGGGTGCAGCGGGACACCGCCAGCCAACTGCAATAATAAATCCAATGGCGACAAGCGAGCTGACGAGATTACTTCCCCCGTAGCTCAGAAACGGCAACGCAAGCCCTTTGGTAGGGAGAACTCCTGTTACGACTCCGAGATTTACGCCGGCGCAAAGACCTACATGAAGCGTCATTCCGAAAGAGAGGAGTCTGGTAAAGGGTGTCTGAGCTCGAATGCTGATCCACACGCCACTCAGCAGGAGTAACCAGAAAAGAAAAAGGCAGGTAATCGCCACGATAAACCCGAGCTCTTCTCCAATCATCGCGAAGACGAAGTCGGTATGGTTTTCGGGTAAGTAATCCTGTTTAAAGACGCTATTCCCGAATCCGATTCCTTTCAATCCACCGGATTCAAGAGCTGAAAGAGACTGTCGAAGTTGGTAAGAGTCACCATCATCATGGGCCTCTGATTCCGCTTTAACTTGGACAACCGACGTAATTCGGCTCAAGCGTTCAGGATTCTGTAGAACCATGATGGAGATCGCAACAAAACCAAGAATCGCAAACGGAATGAGGTGCTTAAACCTTACTCCCGCTACCAGCATGAGCGGTCCGTTGACTGCGCAGAGCATGATCGCAGAGCCGAAATCTGGCTGCGAAAGGAAACCAATGGCAATGATGCCAAGTCCCAACATGGGAATTAAAACACCTTGTTTAAAATCGTTATTCAGACACCCTGGCCTACTCTGCCACCATGCCATGAGGAGAATCGCAGCAATTTTAACGAATTCAGATGGTTGAAGCGTGAAACCCAGGATATAAATCCATCGCGTTGAGCCCTTGGTGCTCTTACCGATAACGGGCATGTGGACGGAAAGAAGCGCGACGACAACAAAAAAACAAAGGAAGATCGCAACGTCTTTCCGAGCCCAAATTTCGGGATTGATGGCAGCAATGAAAATACAGGCCACCAGTGCAATTCCGAAATACAATATTTGCTGAACAAGGAAATGAGTCGGATTTCCATTCAGACTCATTCCTTGAACGTTACTGATACTTGCTTGCACACCGATGCCGAGACCCACGAGTCCCAGTACGATAATAGCCAGGATTGCGGTCACCCATTTCATCGGTCGCTGAGGTTCCTTTTAGTTGCCTTGAGCGGCAGGAATTTTAATGACAGTTCCAGGGACCAGATTCGATCCAGTCATGCCGTTTTCGCGGCGGATGTCTAGCGGTCTGACATTGTATTTAAGCGCAACCCCGAAAACATCTTCGCCCTCTTGAACGGTATGCTCTTTGATACCGCTGGTCGCTGTAGCGGCCGGTTTGGGGGACGCAGCCTCTGCTGTAGTCTGCTTAGCCTCAATCAAGGACTTTGGCGCAGCGTCTGATGTTGTCAGACCAATGAGTACATCGAGATCGCCGCTAGGTGCTGGCGTATCAATTGGCTCAACAATCGGTTCTTCAACTTTGGCATCCGGCTTCGTAGACGGGCTCGCTTTTTCAGAACTAGAACTCTTAACGGTCGACGACTTACTGACGCGGAGTTTCTGACCAACGCGAATCATGTTTGCATTCTGGATTCCATTCATCGCCATGAGATCCGATGTTCGCATACCATACTTAGCGGCGATTTTACTAAGCGAATCGCCAGAAACAACGGTGTACTCGCTGCCATTGCTCGACGATGCGGTTCCCGCTGACTTGCCACCCGAAAGTGCTTTCCCGTCGGCTGAAACTTTAAACTCTTGTCCAATACGAATGCGGTTAGGATTCGCAATTGCGTTTACTCGAATGAACTCAGCCTGGGTCATTCCGTGCCGATTGGCGATAGCACCTGCGGAGTCTCCCCGTTTGACAACGTACAGGGCATACTTACCATCAGCGGTAATCTTCTTTCCGGCCGACTCTGCGCCAACTCCAGATGGTGGCGGCGCTGGGACGTGCTTGGTTGCAGTCTTATTGAGCCCAGCATACGGATTCTTCAGACCGGCATCGTGATCAATAACAAATTCTTTGTACGTTCCCGGTGCGCCAACGTGATTGACGGGCGTAATCGACTGACTTACCGCAACAGGAGAAATCGTTGAGCTGCTTGCTGAACGTCCGTCCAGTGTCACAACTGTCCCTTGCTTCAACTCCGTCGCTTCTCCACCAAGTGCAGTCCTGCCGCCGGGGGTATAAGTCCGGCATCCCTGAATCACCACTGCGGCAACGGCGAGTTGCCCAACAACAACTGTTGCTCTCGTCAAAGCATTTTTCATAGTATTAGCTCCGTTATTCTCTTATTAATTTGCGGACTTAGCCGCTTTTGAAATGATACTTCTTGCGATTTTAGCGAAGCAGTCGCCACGCTGTTGATAGTCTTTGAACTGGTCGAAACTGGCCGTCCCGGGTGACAAAAGAATCGTCCCTCCCTCTCGGGCATCCCGGAAAGCAGAAGTGACGGCTTCATCAAGGATTCCACACAGCTCCATTGGAAGCTCGGGAGACCATGCTGATTTCATTTCACTCATGCATTCGCCAATAATATACACTTTTTTCACCCCTAATGTCACGACTTCTTTTCCCGTAACACCAATTTTTTCTTTAAGCCGCCCGCCAGCGACTAAATAGACAGGCGGCACGGCCATTTGTACCCCAGCAACAAGAGCCGCAATGCTGGTTGCCTTCGAGTCATTGATGAACGTGATCCCATTGACTTCGCCAATACGTTGCATCCGATGTGGTAGCGGCAAAAACTCCCGAAACCCTTTCTCGATCGCTTCATCAGCGAGTGCTTCCGCTTTCAGAAGTCCGCAAGCTGCCGCCGCCGCTGGACCGAGGATTGGGTTGTCAAAATAACTCCCCGAAATGCTAATTGAACATCCACGCTTGCGATCGATGACACGCCCACTCTTGTACTGCCATTGTGCATCAGGGCCGTTTCCAAACGTCACGGCCGTTCTCCCGTAGCGAGCCTCATAGGCAGTATTCAAATGGTAAGGGTCTTCCGAACGTGCGGGCAACATCTGTAAGCCGCTTTCATTCATGTTGCGGAAGAGGTTAAGTTTCGCCTCTCGATAACATTCCAAGGTCTGATGCCGATCCAAGTGGTCGTGTGAAAGATTGAGTACCAGTGCAGACCTTGGCTTGAGAATTGAGTCGAGACCCTCCAACTGAAACGAGCTGCATTCTATGACAGCGACTGCCGGTGGTTTCTCCATCAAGGCAACATCACAGACAGCCGTTCCGTAGTTGCCGCAAGGGACTGCTGTAATGCCTGTACTTGACAAGGTGTCAGCCAGCAACTTAACAAGCGAACTCTTGCCTTTACTTCCCGTGACGGCGATAATCCTGCTTTTCAGAAAACCAGAACCGTACTCTAATTCGCCAATTCGCCGTATTCCGAGCTCGGCGCAACGCATCAATTCCGGAGAGTTTATAGAAATTCCCGGACTCGATACTGCGCAGAGATTCTCAGCGCTGCTCTCAACAACTTTCTGCACCGATGCCACTGGATCACCGATAAGAACTTCGACTCCGTCCACGCGTAGCGCATCCGTTTCTGCTGAAGCGGATGGGCACAGCACAACCACTCGGTAACCTCTGCGTTTCAGAAGTGCAACAGCAGCTTTACCGCTTATTCCCGCACCGAATACAATGGCTAACTTCATGGTCACGATGAAAGCAAACCTTAGCTCCGCGGAGCCTTACGTCGATTCAGTCGGGTTTCTTTGGGATTGGCAGGCTCAAGGGTTGGCTCTGTCTCGGCCCGCGTCAGCCCCTCGCCAAAACTGGTCGGCACATCAAACGGCGCCCCCTCGAGGCGCTGGTAAAGGCGTACTCCAAATCCGTGTGGCAGAATATCGACCATGTCGGGGCCACGCCAAAGTCCAAAGAAGTCAAGCCCCATAACGTTTTCCATCACACGCCGCATTTTGAGCTCGTGCCTGAACTCAAGCACAGCCCCTTTCTCTGCTGCAGGGAATGAAACCTGATCGTCACGGCGCTCAAGCCCTGCTGGACGTCCATCGATGGTTCCCTCGTGAGGTGCTGGCATCCATGGAAAGACTCGGACAATGACACGACAAGGTTTTTTCAGCTTGATGCGTACGTATCCCGTATTGGGATAGCCAACGGTAACCTTCGCTGTTTGGTTTTCAAAATCAACAGGAAAATTGACAATTAAATTTCCACGACTAAATTCTGCTGCACGCCGCCAAGCTGAAAGCATGGCTTGGGGAGCGGAAGCAGAACAGCAGGGAGCGATGCTCCGGTAGCGCGCGAGTGAAACGGAGTTCGGCGCAGTACAGCCTGAAAACCCTCCTTTAACTCTCTCTCCAATGCTTTTGTAGGTTCGCTGTGCAGTATCTTTGTTCTTATCCGAAGACTTCGGTAAGAAGTCTGTTTCTACGATTTGGCTCTCTGCCAAATGATTGCGCCAGAAGCGATGCACGTCATCCCAATATTCTGGGAAGCCACAATCGACCAGCTCCAGCGCACACTGCATCATGTCCTTGATGCAACACGCTTCACACCGCTCGTCCGCGATCAACTGCCATTGCATATACTCGGGAACCCAACCGAATGCGGAGGCGCTGCGACGAACAAAATCATAAAGCCCTTTGGCTTTGGCTACATATTTGTCCTGACTCGACACACGACCGAGCTTCGCCAGCCCAGTTGCCACCCACATCGCCGAATGAACATGGCCAGAAAATTCATTTCGATTGGTAAAATAATGACTCAGGCTGGTAAGGGTGTTGGCGAGCCCCACGGCAAGCTCAAGCGCAACCCCATCCTTGGCCAAGAGCGACCGGGTCACGAGGGGCTCAATCAGGACACTGTATCGAAGAACCCAGTCTGCATGACACGTTCCAAAAGCGTTATCAAAACCTTTTCCGAAAATATACACATCGTTCTGGAATGAAAAGCAGGGCTCATTGAGCGCAAATTCTCCGATTCCAACCGCGCGATGCGTATGCTCAATGACAAGCTTGCGAAGACCTTGCACAAGTCCAGCGGCGCGCTTCTCGGCCTTTTTGTCCTTTGGATCCACTTCTATCGCTCGATTGAGCGCAGACAGCACGATCGCCATCTCGGGGAGTGTGCAGTAGTCCGTTGCACCCGACCAAGCACGCCTCGCAGGAAAGCGTAGACCAGACTCCTTATCCCATCCCGTATCAACAAGCAGTCCATAAAGCGTCTCTTCAACATCGGCTCCTTTGCTGGTTCCAACAACCTCGCGAGCACAGGACAGCCCTTCGTACCAAGACGCTATTAATTCAGCATCATCAATACGCCCGTGCTCAGCGTAAGGCGGATTGTGCAGCGGAGAAATAAACCCGTATGGAAGACCGCCCAAGGCGGGGTCCGTCATCTGCGTAAGAAAATCAATTGAAAGCGACGCATGCTCCAAGGGATCAAAGGATTTGAACTCTGAAGGTTTAACTGCTTTCTGTATCATAATATTATCCAATCTTCATTTTTCAGGCTTCACCTCTATACCATACCCTAGCACTGTCAGCCTTTACATTGAGGATTCTCGCAAAATATCCTTTGCAATGCAAGGAATTTTTACGCCGTTTTTGTAACCGGTCAGTGACCGGGGGTAAGGATGTGGGTAATGGGTTTTGGGTTTTAAACACAGAGAGTTTGAGATACAGAGGGAGGGGAATAGGAGAGCCAATCTCCTGATTGGCCGCAATAAGAGGTCAGTTAACTTCTGGCTATTCCCACAAGAGTCACGTCAAGTTCTTGGAAAAAGTGTTTTAAATTTAGAATACTTGTGTTGCAATTTAAAGAGTTTTCGTTTACCATTCGCCGCTGTTTTCGAGTCCCTTAGGGGATTTTCGTTGTTTGAAATGAATAGCTTGTCCCGTGGAGTAATCAGATGAAAATCGTAGTCTGCATCAAACAGGTTCCTGACACGACCGATGTCAAAATAAATCCTGAAACCAACACGCTGATGCGTGAAGGCGTCGTATCCATTGTTAACCCGTTTGACATGTACGCCATTGAAGAGGCGCTCCGAATTAAAGAGCGAATTGGCGGAGACAGCACCGTTACCGCTCTGACGATGGGGCCTCCACAAGCTGAGGCCGTTCTACGCGAAGCCATTTCAATGGGTGTCGATAAAGGCGTTTTGCTTTGCGACAGAGCCTTTGCGGGGGCTGATACATGGGCCACCAGCTATACACTCGCTCAAGCCGTCCGGACGATCGGCGATGTGGATCTCATCGTCTTCGGCAAGCAGGCATCCGATGGCGATACAGCGCAGGTGGGTCCTGGCGTTGCGACGCATCTCGACCTTCCGCAGATCACCTACGTTCGCACGATATTGGATGTCGATGCCGCCTCCATTACGGCACAACGTATGCTAGAGGAAGGAAACGAAACCATCCGATCGTCGGTTCCCTGCATTATCACCGTGGTTAAGGAAATTAACGAGCCACGTCTACCTTCGCTCAGGGGAAAAATGGCATCCAAAAAAGCCGAACTCACCGTATGGAAGGCGGAAGACATTGCTTGCGATACAAAAAAATGTGGTCTCAATGGCTCGCCGACTAAGGTCATGAAAATTTTCACGCCTTCCGCACGAACCGATGGCGAAATCCTCACGGGCGAACCCGAGGACACCGTTTCTAAACTGGTTGACAAGCTGATGCCGATCATCGTCGGTGCATCCAACTAACACCAGAAATTCAATAATTTAACGAGATTTTAAAAATGTCTGATGCACTTCTTAAAGTAAATGGTGAACTTTGTGTTGCTTGCGGTGCCTGCGTTCCAGCATGCCCGTTCGGAGCACTTTCTATGGGCGATACGATCGTCGAATGCGATGGCGATCTTTGCACCGCGTGCGGCGCATGCGTCCCTGTCTGCCCAGTCGATGCTCTTTCCCTTCCTGAAAAAATGGGCTCAGCCACTGCGAACCTTCGTGATTGGAAGGACGTATGGGTCTATGCGGAGCAGTCCGAAAACACGATCCATTCTATCACCTGGGAGCTACTGGGCGAAGCTCGGAAACTTGCCAATGATCTGGGTGTCAAGGTCGGCGCTATCCTCCTCGGCTACCAAGCTGATCGGTTAGTGCAAGAGCTCAAAGAACACGGAGCGGACACGGTTTATGTTGCCGATCGAAAAGAGCTTGAGACATTTCAGGATGAGCGCTATGCCAACGCAATCATCGAAATCGTCCAGCGCTATCGGCCCCAGATTTTACTCTGCGGTGCCACGGCTATCGGTCGCTCACTCGTCTCACGTGTCGCGGTTACGCTCGACACAGGGCTGACGGCAGACTGCACGGCTCTCGCTATTGATCCTTCCACCAAGAATCTCCTCCAGACGCGCCCTGCGTTCGGCGGAAACATCATGGCCACCATCGAGACGCCAAACCACCGGCCCCAGATGTCTACCGTACGCCCGAAGGTCATGAAAGAAGCCGAAGCCGTCCCCGGACGCACAGGTGAGACCGTTGCCATTGATCTGGTCGATGCAATACTCAAGGCGCGTACGGAGCGCATTGGCTGGGAGAATACTGAAGGCAGCACCGTCAATATTACCGCTGCCAACATCATCGTCTCCGGTGGCCGCGGCATGGGCAAACCAGAGAATTTTGCCATGCTTGAAGCGTTGGCTGAAGTCCTTAATGGTGGCGTAGGAGCCTCACGCGCTGCGGTCGATGCCAACTGGATGCCCTACGCACACCAAGTAGGCCAGACAGGCAAAACGGTGTGCCCTACCCTCTACATCGCCTGTGGCATCAGTGGCCAAATCCAGCACTTAGCGGGTATGAGCACCTCCGACATCATCGTGGCGATCAACAAAGATCCTGACGCACCGATATTCGGCGCTGCGACCTACGGCATTGTCGGTGATGCTTTGAAAATTGTTCCGATGCTCACGGCTGAATTCAAGAAGCGGTTGAACAAGTAAACCCATGGCCATGCGACTCCCAGCTTCCGTTCTCGCTGCCGTGCAAGCGCAAACGGCAAACGTGGAGCACAAACGTGTGGTGCGCGTACTGGGAATCGACACCTCACTACGTTCAACTGGCCTCGGGATCATTGAAGCGGACGGCTCATCGATGAAATTCATCGACTGTCGTCCGCTCAAGAACCCTGCAACGTGGACGCTCTCGGCGTGCCTTTTAAATTTGAGTAACACGCTCGAAACGTATATTACAGAATTCGCACCCGAAGAGGTTGCTGTTGAAGGCATCTTCTTCTGCAAGAATGCAAAAACAGCACTTTTGCTCGGGCATGCGCGTGGAACCCTGATCGCGACCTGTGCGAAAGCGGCGCTTCCCGTTTATGAATATGCTCCCACGCGCGTCAAACAGGCTGTAACGGGAACAGGAACCGCGACGAAGGATCAGATTCAGCGCATGATGATGCGCTGTTTAAACCTTGAGTCTCTTCCGCAAGAGGATGCTGGCGATGCTCTGGCAATCGCCATCACCCACATTCACAGTAGAAGTAGTATCGCGGCATTGGCACCCACGCGACTCTAAACAGCTCGCTAGTCCTGTAGAGTGGGATCGGTGCGTTTGAGCGATCGCAAAAAATTAGACGATTTGTCAAAAGCACGACTCCCATGAATGGCGGGTATTCGAGGACTGTTACGGTTAATAAATTGCCTTCCTGTTGGCGACAGTGCAAAAGCCAGAAGACCGAACTGTACAATAATCACAGCAGGAATGACGACGATGGAGATTGTCTTGTCCATGTCGTGCTTTCGTATGATGACACTCAAGAGCGTTCCGAGCCCTCCTCCAAAGATAGCATTCGCAACAAACCGCGCTGATGGGATTCTCGCTTGCCGTTTCTTGGCCGCTTGGCGGTCATTCGAGACCATAATAAAGCCGTAAATATTAACAAACATAAAATACAGAGCTAACCCGATGTAGAAGTAGCCGCTTTCGGTTAGCGCATCGGTTTTGGAATTGTGGATGAATCCGTCGACAATTTTACTGATGTTACCATCAATATTGAAGAGAAGATTGGTTGGATTCGATCCACGGTACTTCAAAACAGAGACTACTGTATCAAAATCAGCCTGCCCTGTGTAATTATGAATGTAGTCGATATCAAGTGAAATGCAAGCCTCGGCTTTCGGTGTGTGAGCTTCGGAGCTAACCTGAAGAAGCGAAACCGTGTTCCATCCATTCGTCACGGCTCGATTAACACTTCCACTGTAGACGCATCGGCCGAAACCTGTTGGACGATGGCGCACGATAGTCGTGCCGTTTACGGCAATATCCCAGTCGATAATGCAACTCGTACTCACTCGGTATGCCACAAAATCTTCAGCCACCGAAAAATACGATAGACTTAAATGAATCGCCACAATGGAGAAAAGAAACAGACCTTTTTGCATGAAACCTCCTTACTGCTGAACAATCGAATCTAACGTGACTTAAAACCCTCCACGCTATCTCCAGTATTGTTGCTAAATTTTAACAGCATCAAAACAGGTATGCAACATGTTTTTATGACAGTCGCACCGACAGTCGCTAGCGACTGTAATCGGGCAGTCAACGGGGGGCACCCCCTGTGCCTGACCGATTACAACATCATGCGTTCGCCTTCGCCTCACGGATCGCTGCCTGAGCGGCGGCGAGTCGTGCAATGGGTACGCGGAACGGGCTGCAGGAAACGTAGTCGAGCCCAACCTTATGGCAGAACTCCACGGATCGAGGTTCACCTCCATGTTCGCCGCAGATTCCGAGCTTGAGGGCTGGCTTAATCAAGCGCCCGCGCTCAACGGCAATCTTGACGAGGCCACCGATACCTTCCAGATCGAGAACTTGGAAGGGGTCATATTCGTAAATGCCTGCCTCGACGTATTCCTCCAAAAATTTACCCGCATCGTCGCGAGAAAAGCCCATCCCCATCTGCGTCAAATCGTTGGTTCCAAAGCTGAAGAAATCTGCTTCCGCAGCAATTTTATCGGCTGTTATTGCTGCACGCGGTACTTCGATCATCGTTCCGATCGTGATGTTTAGCTTCTGCTTATTCTCCTTCTCTACGGCCTGAATCGTCGCTAAAGCAATCTGCTTTTGTAACACCAGCTCTCTCACGTCGCCCACGAGGGGAATCATGATCTCAGGCGTGGATCCTGGAACTTGGATTGCCGCTTCGCAGATGGCGCGCACCTGCATCGCCGTGACCTCAGGGTAGCTGATACCCAGCCGGCAACCGCGATGGCCTAGCATAGGATTAAACTCGTGTAAGGATTCCACCAGTGCCTTAACCTGTGAAACCTTCATGCCCATTTCCGCGGCCATTTGTGCCTGTCCTGCCTTATCGTGAGGAAGAAACTCGTGGAGTGGAGGATCCAGCAAACGCACCGTGCAAGGACGTCCTTGAAGGGCTTTGAATATCGCCACAAAATCTTTTCTTTGAAGCGGCAGAAGCGCCTTCAAGGCTTCGTTGTACTGGGCCTCGGGTCTTGCTAACTTTGCATGGATTTCTTGGCGGGCTTCGTCGGAACCGATCAGGGTATATTCCTTGCGTAGTTTCTTCACCGTTTCGGCAACGAGGATCAACCGCCGAATCGCAATAGTTCGTCCTTCAGGCTTGGCTGAGCTGTCAAAAAACATGTGCTCGGTACGGCAAAGTCCGATACCTTCGGCACCAAACTTAACCGCTCGCTTTGCATCCGCTGGTGTATCGGCATTTGTGCGAACGCCCAGACGACGGAACTTATCGGCCAACGCCATGATTTCCGAAAAAGGCCCCGTAAGAGCCGCATCTTCTGTTTCCAGCGCGCCCGCATAGACGACACCTGTCGACCCATTGAGCGAAATCCAATCGCCCTCTTTAATGAGAATTTTTTTGTCGGCAATTCTCGCAACTTTCTTTGCATGATCGATCAGGAGTGCTCCAGCGCCCGCAACGCAACACTTGCCCATGCCGCGGGCGACCACTGCCGCGTGCGACGTCATACCACCACGTGCGGTCAAGATGCCTTCAGCAGCGACCATGCCGGAAATATCCTCTGGACTCGTCTCCGTGCGAACGAGAATGACTTTTTCGCCCCGCGTCTTCCACGACTCTGCATCGTTCGCAGAGAAGACCACACGTCCCGACGCAGCGCCTGGCGATGCGTTGAGCCCTTTGACGATCATTTTTCCGTCTTTCTGAGCAATCGCTTCAACCCCCTTCTTGAAAACAGGGTGCAGAAGTTGGTCGAGCTGATTGGGTTCGACACGCATGACCGCCGTCGGCTCGTCGATGAGGCCTTCCGCCACTAAATCAATTGCAATGCGTACGGCCGAAGCAGCCGTACGCTTGCCGTTGCGCGTCTGCAACATGTAGAGCGTTCCATTCTCAATGGTAAACTCCATGTCCTGCATATCGCGATAATGTTTCTCCAGCGTATCCTTGATCGCATCGAGTTGCTTGAACACCTCTGGCATGGTTTCTTCGAGTGAAGGGAATTTCGATGCGCGTTGTTTCTCCGTAACGCCATGCGACTTAGACCATGCTCTTGATCCTGCAATCGTGATCTGCTGTGGCGTGCGAATGCCGGCCACGACGTCCTCGCCCTGAGCGTTGATGAGATACTCACCATAGAAGTACTTATTCTCACCGGTTGACGGATCGCGCGTAAACGCCACACCCGTAGCCGAATTATTGCCCATGTTGCCATAGACCATCGACTGTACATTGACGGCAGTTCCCATCAGCTTACGAATATCGTTCAGCTCGCGATACTTGATGGCGCGCGGGTTGTTCCAAGAAGCAAAGACCGCCTCAATCCCACCCCAGAGCTGCTGCATCGGATCTTCAGGGAATGGCTTACCCGTTGTGGCAAGAACAACGTCGAGATAGCGCTTGACGACGACATCCAAATCCTTCACATCCAAGTCGGTGTCAAGTTTGACACCCTTAGCCTTCTTCACTTTATCGAGTTCGTGCTCGAACTGATGATGCTCGACACCAAGAACAACGTTGCCGTACATCTGAATAAAACGGCGGCGAGAATCCTTCACGAAACGCTCGTTACCAGTCAGCTCAATCAGCGTCGCAGCCGTCTCCTCGTTGAGACCGAGATTGAGAACCGTATCCATCATGCCCGGCATCGAAGCCGCAGCACCCGATCGAACCGAGACGAGCAAAGGGTTCGGACCATGACCAAAACTCTTCCCCGTGGTCGCTTCAAGCATCTTGAGTGCGCTGACGACTTCGTCGTGGATTGTCTCAAAAAGTTTAACGCTACCCAGCTCGTAGTACTTTGCACACGTCTCCGTCGTGATGGTGAAGCCTGGGGGCACCGGCAGGCCGAGTTTTGCCATGTCAGCAAGGTTGGCACCCTTGCCTCCAAGAAGCGTCTTCATTTCCACACCACCCTCGGACTTGTCTGCTCCAAAAAAATAGACGAATTTCGTTGCTACTGACATTGCTCGTTCTCCAAATTGCTAGGTTTGTGTTCAAACAAATGATCCGTCCGGTTTACTCGATGCATACGCGATGCAAAAAAATAAAGCTCCGTTGTAAAGATGAGATGACGAAGCACTTGTATCGCTCGAATTGTATGAAAACCCCTGCAAGAGGTCAAGAAACAATAAAAGAAAGAATCAGGGTTCAGGAAGCAAAAATCAAGATCAGAGCGAGCATGCCGTCTCGGCTCTGTTTCAGTGGGGTAGCAGAGTTGTCTCGGCTCTGTTCGTTCAGCGGCGAGACGCCGCTGCCACTTTCCCTATTTTGTCCAAAATAGATCATGACAAATTTTGATAACGGAACCGTTACCCCATCGTTTATGCCATGGCCAGTACCATCAAGACGATTGAGAATGCCACTCCCACCACGGTCAAACAGACATCGTTTGGTTCTCCATAGCTTCGGTATATTCTCCGCGCCTTGCTGCTTGATTACACTGAGCGCGATGACGCAAGGCAGCTTGCGCCGCTGGTACATTCGCTTCCACGCCCTGCCAGATTTCCAAAGCAGGCTGCTGAATGGCCCGCGCAAATGAAAATGCCAGCGCCCCGGGTAGTTGCGATTTGAATCGAAGGTTCATCATGCTTAAACGAGCGGAGGCTAGTTCGGCGGATTGGCCACCGGACAAGAATGCGATCCCTGGAACAGCGGCGGGAACGGTTCGGAAGAGGCATTTCACGGTGGCGTTGGCTACCTCGTCCACATTTTTTTGCTTAGGGCAGGATAAACCCGGAACCACCATGTTGGGTTTTAGGATGATTCCTTCCAGCATCACCCGTTGTGTATAAAGCTGGGCGAAAACCGTCCGCAGGACTTCCTCCGTCACCGAGGCACACTGTTCGAGTGTGTGGTCGCCGTCCATGAGTACTTCTGGCTCGACGATGGGCACCAGCCCGGCCTCCTGGCACAAGGCGGCGTAGCGTGCCAAAGCGTGCGCGTTAGCCTCAATGCACCCACGGCTAGGAATCTCCTCTCCGATGATAATCACGGCGCGCCACTTGGCAAAGCGAGCGCCCATTTGAGCGTATTCAGCGAGGCGGTCACGCAATCCATCAAGGCCTTCCGTGATCTTCTCGCCGGGATGACCGGCCAGCTCCTTTGCGCCGGTGTCTACTTTGATGCCGGGAATGATGCCCACATCGGCGAGGACTTTCAGAAATGGCGTACCATCCTTCTTCTGCTGACGAATCGTTTCGTCAAAGAGAATCACCCCACTAATAGACTCGGCAAGACAGGGTGTCGTGATGATCATCTCGCGGTAGGCGCGTCGCGACTCCTCGGTCTGCGGAATTCCCAGTTTGGCAAAGCGTTTATTGCAAGTGGGCGTGCTTTCATCCATCGCCAGCACACCCTTGTCGCCAGTCACCAGCGCGTGCGCGGTGTCGATAAGTTTTTGCGTATTCATTTTGGTTGACTCCCTTTCTAATTTGTCGACGTAGGGTTGCTCGGGGTGTTTGCAGAAACAGCTAAACCGAGCCATTCAAATTACTCACAACAAGTATGCGCTACTCGGGATGTTTTTACCATAGAAAAAACCCTATCATGGGTAATCGGTCAGTCGCTAGTCGGTCAGTGACGGGGGACCCCCGTTGACTGCCCGATTACAGTTGCGAGTAGTGAGTTGCGAGTGGGCGAGCCTGTAGCCGCGATCGGTAATCGCGGACGATT
>CAZUAY010000056.1:3794-16439 GCA_964618405.1 uncultured Lentisphaerales bacterium | reverse complement strand
AGAATTGAATATATCACTCTCAGACCCATTTGGTCAAGAGGACATTTTGTAATCGGTCAGTCAGTCAGTCAGTCACTGGGGTTGGGCAAACGGAGGCGTAACATCCACCTGCCCGATTACAGTCGCTAGTCACGAGTCGCTAGTCGCTAGAGCCTATCCGAAAAGGTATACCGAAAGTTCTGGACAATGCTCATGTCCAACAGCCAACACTCAAATCCAATTTCCAAGGAAAGACTTCGGTTGGACATCATGGAATCCCATGCTATTATCGTGCTTTTGGTGCGAGTTTACTCATTTGGTCATTGGATATTCCTTGTTGGCTGCTGGATATTCCATCCTTTCCGCGCCCCGAGCGCTTTTCGGATAGGGTCTCGCTAGTACAAGGAAAGCTCTGACGAAAGAGCCGACAAGATCCTTCCCAGATGTGATTGCTTCTCCATTCTGCCACTAGCCACTCATGACTACTAGCGACTAGCGACTGTAATCGGGCAGTCAACGGGGGTGAGGTCAAAGCTTGTCCTTTCATGCTTGTTATTTTTCCGTAGACTGACCGATTACCTCTTTATTTCGTAATAATTGCTATTCGATTGACAGTGTGTGACATTCTGTGTAATATATGAGCCATTATGTCGCATGTAGAATGGAGGAGTTATGGCATCACAGAGTGGTTTTCTTGATAAATTAGTAGCTCGCATGAATCGTCTTGATTCGGAGAGCTTGCAAACGCAGTTTCTGAATCTTGCGAGGGAGCGTGGCCTTTTAGAGACCCTATTCCAGTCGATTCAGGAAGGTGTCATTGTCGTTTCCGCCGACAGTCGCTTGTTTTATGCAAACCACGCGGCTGAATCGATGTTCGGCTTCGAAGTTTCGCGTATGCAGGGGCGTCCGATTACGCGTTACATTCCTGGAGTGGATTGGGAGGGACTTGCGCGTCGGGAAGAAAAAGAATGGGCGAAGCTGTCAACGAGCGAGGTTGAGATTTTGTATCCGACTCGGCGCGTGCTGAGCATCTATGCGGTTCCGATGGAAGAGGGTCCCGAAGAGGCGGGTCCGTGCGTCGTGGCGATTCTGCGCGATGTCACACAAGAACGTCAAAACGAGGCGTCGAATGTGGAGTCTGAGCGAATGCAGGCGATCCGTATTCTCGCTGCGAGCCTTGCACACGAAATCGGCAATCCTATCAATGCGCTGGGCATCCATTTGCAGTTATTATCTCGTGAACTTGGAGGACTCCCAGTAGAAGATCAGGAGCGAATTGGTGAGCTGGTTTCGGTGGCTCGTGATGAAGTGTCGCGACTTGACCTCATTATTTCAAAATTTCTTCGCGCGTTACGTCCAAGTGCGCCGGAACTCGTTTCGTGTAGCATGCTGGAGGTGCTGCAAGATGCCATCAAGATCATGAAGTCGGATATTGGCGAACATCGAATTGTTGTGTCGGTTTTGCATGACAACCATCTGCCAGCGGTTCTCATCGATCCTCAGCAGATGAAGCAGGTCTTCTTTAACATCGTCAAAAATGCCATGCAGGCCATGAAGGATGGCGGCAATCTTGAGATTATGTTATCGGCGGATGACCGCGATATGACGCTCTCATTCAAGGACACAGGCTCGGGAATTTCTGAGGAAGATTTTTCGCGTCTCTTCGAACCCTTCCATACCGGAAAAGCACTGGGGAACGGCCTCGGGCTGACCATCGTTCAGCGCATTGTGCAAGACCATGGTGGGAGACTCGATGTTTCGAGTAAGCCGGGGGCAGGAACTTGTTTCAGGATCGTGTTACCGATTGCTGACCGTAAGGCGCGAATGCTAACGGCGAAACGGCCCGGCAAAATTGAAAACGCGGAGGATCGATAAGAAATGGCGAACGATAAAGTCAAGTATTCGGTTTTGATTGTCGACGACGAGAAGAACACACGCGAAGGACTCGCTCGCGCCTTGCGGCGTGACTACGAGGTTCACCTAGCGGAGAGTGCGCAAACGGCGATGGCAGTGCTTGCAGAGCATCATGTCGATGTGATGCTCTCCGACGTACGCATGCCGGGGGTGGACGGCATTGCTCTGCTCAAGGGCGTTGTTTCTCGCTACCCTGATGTCGTTTGTATCATGCTGACCGCCTACGGAAGCGTGGAGACTGCCGTTGAAGCGATGAAGCAAGGTGCCACCGATTTTCTCACAAAGCCAGTTAATTTAGATCACCTCGACATTACGCTTGCTCGTGCCATCAAGGGACGCAATCTGGAGAGCGAAAATCGAGATCTCAAACGTCAGCTTGATTCCAAGTTTGGTCTCGAAAGCATCATCGGCAGTTCTTCTGCGATGGAAAGTCTTTTCGACATCATGCGTCAAGCAGCGCCGACGCAAGCTACCATTCTCATTCAGGGAGCCAGCGGTACAGGCAAGGAACTCGTGGCACAGGCCATACACAGACTCAGCACCCGCGCCAACGGTCCTTTCGTTGCCGTGCACTGCGCCGCCTTGAGTTCGACCTTGCTGGAGAGTGAACTTTTTGGCCACGAGAAGGGCGCTTTTACGGGTGCTTCCGCTCAGCGCAAGGGACGCTTTGAGATGGCAAACGGAGGCACTTTGTTTCTGGATGAAATCTCCGAAATTGAACCTGAAGTACAGGTGAAACTCTTGCGCGTGTTGGAGGAGCGCAAGTTCGAGCGTGTCGGTGGCACGGAAACGATCGAGGTCAACATCCGAATCATCGCGGCAACAAACCGCAACCTCAGGCAGTATGTAGACGAAGGCAAGTTCCGAGAGGATCTGTATTACCGTCTTGATGTCGTAGCAATCCGTATGCCGCTCCTGCATGAACGCGCGAATGATATTCCCGTACTCAGCAACCACTTCATCAAGGAATTTTCTGAAATCAATGGACGAAAAATCACGCGAATCGATGCCGATGCAGTGGATTTGCTACAGTCCTATAGCTGGCCTGGCAATGTCCGCGAGCTTCGCAACACGATTGAGAAGATGGTGGTCTTGGCGCATGGTGAGGTCCTCACGGTTGCAGACGTCCCTGCCAACATTAGAGCTGAGGTAGATCGTAAGGGGCCTGCTGTGGATGCACTGCAGCTTGCTGTTGCGAGCCCCGCTGGAGATTTGCCTGCCGAGTCGCTTTCGGAGGCAGAGAAGCGCAAGATTCTCTCCGCTCTCGATGCTGCGAAGGGCAACAAGTCGAAGGCCGCCCTTTCGCTTGGAATCAGCCGTCGCACCTTGCACCGTAAGCTTAATGAATGGAAGTATGAAGAAGCTTGATGGTTTTTCGGTAAGTCCCGATGGACGTCGCGCGCTTTCGTATCGAGTAAAAAAATGCGATGTCGGGTTCACGCTTATGGCTCGCATGGTGGGTTTATTTCCGTCGTATTCCCGAGAGGCTTGGCTGAGCGCTATTGCTGACGGAACTCTGACCGTTGATGGTGCAACACCAATACCCGAGTTGATATTGGTTGAGGGCATGCTGATGGAGTACCGTTCTGCGCCGGTTATCGAGCCAGATGTCGATGCGACGTATGATATTGTGTTTGAAGATGAACACCTCGCCGTTGTTAACAAAAGCGGAAATTTACCGTGCCATCCTGCTGGCCGCTATTATGAACATTCACTTTCACGGATGCTCGTTTCTAGAAACGGTTTTCCGAACGCTTTCCTCGTCAACCGCATCGACCGCGAGACCTCGGGGCTTGTGCTCGTTGCAAAAACGCAAGACGCTGCCTCTCGCTGTGGCCTTGCGATGATGGCAGGTCGCTATGATAAGCAATACCTTGTGCTTGTGGAAGGGGCGTGGAGTCTCTGCCCATGTGGCGAGGTTCACAAAGTTAGCGGGACGATTAAGCTAGAACGAGGTCTTATCGTTCGGAAGAAGCGTGTGTTTGTTGAAGGTGCACTCGACGTCAAAGGGCAGATTGCGGAAACAAATTTTAAGTGCGTTTGGACTTCTAACGGATTATCTCTTCTTGAGGCGGAGCCGATTACGGGACGTCCGCATCAGATTCGCGCTACGCTCAAAGCCCTTGGTTATCCTGTTGTAGGAGACAAGCTCTATGGTATCGACGAAACCATTTATGCACGTATGGATCTCGATGCAATTACGGAGCAAGATTTCGCAGCGCTACGCATGAAGCGACAAGCCTTGCATTCCTGGGGGTTAGTGTTCCGCCATCCATTTTCAGAAACCACAATTTTCCTTGAAGCCTCACCGCCTGAAAACGAAATGCTGTGGGAGGCTGGAGGCAGGTTGCCAATCGGCGTTTCGGGAAAAGAACGATCGAATAACGGATGACGGATGACGGGGAATTCGATAAGCCGACAGCATTGTTGCCGTCAAGCGAATCTTATGGCATAATAGCCTTGTTTTAACTAAAGCAGAAAGCCATTTCGCCATTCGGGTTAAATAGCCGTGTCTGCTCCCTTCAAAACCTTTAGGATGTTCCGCATATGAATGAAGAGCAGAGGCTCACCGCCCAACTCAACGCTCCACTCCCGCACGATAGGCTACAAGCTCTTCGCGCACTGAGAAAGTTGCGCGATGAAGGCACGCTACCTGTGCCAGTACGCGGTCGCGATGTCAACAATCATATTCATACCACCTATTCCTTTTCTCCTTACTCGCCCACGAAGGCGGTTTGGATGGCAGATCAGGCAGGTCTTGCAACCGCAGGGATAATGGATCACGACTCCATCAGCGGCGCACGTGAATTTATCGAGGCTGGGAAGGTTTTGAATTTCCCGACGACGGTCGGAGTAGAATGCAGGGCTTCTTTTGCAGGTACGCCCCTCGAAGGACGTCGAATTAATAATCCAGATCAAGCGACTGTGGTGTACGTTGCGTTACAGGGTGTTCCGCATAGCAGCATTGACGCGCTTGTGAAATTTTTTGAACCCATACGCACGGCTCGAGCAGAACGTAATCGGCAGATGACCTCGCGCCTCAATACCTTATTGGAACCCTCGGGAATCGTTCTTGATTACGATGCTGATGTCGTGTCGATTTCTCTTTGGAATGAAGGCGGTGAGGTAACGGAACGGCACCTGCTTTTTGCCGTTGCCAAAAAAATGTTAGCGCGATTTGGCGTCGGCGCCGCGCTCGTGGCATTTCTTAAAGATACGCTTCGCATCCCCGTTGCTGCCAAGGTGGAGACTCAGCTCATTGATGGAGCGAATCCACATGTGGCTTTCGATTTGTTGGGTGTACTGAAGAGCGATCTGGTAGAGAAGTTTTATATTGATGCGACGCTCGAGTGTCCGCCAATTGCTGACGTTGCGGCCTTCGCAAAAGCGAACGGCATTGTATTAGCCTACGCCTATCTGGGCGATATTACTAGCTCGGTTACCGGCGACAAGAAGGCCCAGACCTTTGAAGACAGCTATCTCGACGAGCTTTTCTCAGTGCTGAAAGCCGTTGGGTTTAGTGCGGTGACCTACATGCCCTCGCGCAATACGCGCGATCAGCTTGTGCGGCTCCGTGCGCTTTGCGATCAGCATGGTTTATTCCAGATTAGCGGCGAGGATATCAACCAGCCGCGTCAAAAGTTCATCTGCGAAGCCATGCGTGATCCGTTTTTCTCGAATCTCTATGACGCTGCTTGGGCTTTGATCGGCCACGAAAGGCTGGCTACCGAGAATTTGGCGGACGGTATGTTTTCAGCCGAGACGATTGCGGTGATGCCATCGCTCGCAGAACGCATTGTGCGCTACCGAGACGCTGCACTGGACTTGTATAAAACGGGCGAATCATGTTAGCCCCCAGCGGAGATAAAACAATGTCGACTTTTTCGAGTGAACACGCTTCTAAACTAGCCTGCTATCTCAACATGTCGGGATCGGCGGGTAAGCGCTCAGATTATGTGCAAGGTGGTGGTGGAAACACCTCGGTAAAGTTTGATACTCGACTGATGGCTATTAAGGCCTCAGGCTTCCGTCTTGACCAGATTACGGCTGATAACGCGTATGCGGTTCTTGACTATGCGGCAATCCGCTCATTCTACGAGAACACTGATCCTGCGTCACTGGCTGATGTCGAGAAGGAAGGCTCTTCACAAGCCAAGGCGGCTACGCTCGCCATTGAAGGACTCCCACAGCTTCGGCCTTCGGTTGAGGCTGGCTTCCACTCCCTGCTCGACACCTTTGTCTTGCACACCCATCCCGTCTATGCGAATCTCGCAACCTGCTCAATCGAGGGCGCTGCCGTTGCCGCTGAGGTTCTTGCGGATTTGCCTCAGCGTCATGCCTTCGTCCCTTACATCAACCCTGGAGCACAACTGACATTTGCTATTGGGAAAGCGCGACGTGAAGGGCAGAAGGCGACCGGCAAAATGCCATCGATTATTTTCATGCAAAATCATGGTCTCGTCATCACAGGCGATGATGCTCAGGCGTGTTTGCGTCTCAACGGCGAAGTCAACAAGCGGATCGCCGCAGCATACGGCGTTGGTAGCGTCGATTGGCCTAACGTCGCTGTTGTTGCGGGTAAAGCTGAAAACACGTGGTCTTCGTATACGCCTTGGCTGCGTGACCGTCTTTTAGACACCGCCTGGGATCTTGACTTCTTTACGAAACAGTCACTTTATCCAGATCAGCTCGTGTTTCTGGCGGGTCAGATGGATGTTATAGAGACCGGCACGTTGACGGCGGCACTTGAGTCTGGAGTCATGATGTCGGCCAAGTGCACGGTGTTTAGATCGACTGGAGAAGTTTACTATCAGTGCCTCAGGAATGAAGCACAGACCATTGAAGAAACGCTTTGTGCGATTTTCTTTATCACCCGCACGATCAAACAGGCGGGACGAACCCTCTGCACGATGGATGAATCCGGCAAAGATTTCATCAGCGGCTGGGAAAGCGAAAAGTATCGCAAGAGCCTCGGAGCAAAAAGTAAAAGTAAAGGGTCTTGTAAAAATTAACTTGATCTTTCCTCGTTAAAAATACAGAATCAGGCGCAGTTTTACATTCAGTAAAATGCGGTTTATAGAATCAATCACGCAAGGAGCGTTAGAATGGCAAAAAAATATCGTGTTGCAGCTCAGATGTACGGTTTTAGAGAATTCACTAAGATTCCTGAAGACATGGCAAAAACCATCAAAAAAGTAAAAAAGATGGGCTATGACTTTCTTCAGATTTCAGCATTTGGCCCCATCGAAGCTGTCGAGCTGAAGAAGATTTGCGATGGCGAAGGTGTTCAGCCAATTGGCGCACATGTGGGGCTTCCTCGCTTCCGTGAAAACGAGAAGCAGGTGATTGAAGACTGTAAGGCTTGGGGAACGAGCTATGTTGCAATTCCTTCGATCTTGCGTTCCGAGTATAAAACTCTCGATGACTGGAAGAAACTCTTTCGTGAGTTTGAAGGTTATGCTAAGCGTTTCGCGAAGGAAGGTCTTGTTGTCCAGTATCACAACCATTCTTTTGAGTTTGAAAAGTTCGGCATTAAAAAAGGGGCTGGAGGAAAGACGATTCTTGATATGATGTACGATAGCACCAAAGTGCTTCAAGCTGAGTTAGATTTTGGCTGGATTGCACGCGGCGGTTACAATCCGGTTCTCTGGGCGAACAAGATGAAGGGCCGCTTGGATCAGGTCCATTTGAAGGATTGGGGAATCGTCAACAACATTCCCGAGTTTAGAGCCATTGGCGAAGGATCGCTTGATTTGCCAGCCATTATCAAGGCTTGCAAGGCATCAGGAACTCGGGACTTCATCGTTGAGCAGGATACGTGTACGCTCACGAACGATCCTTTCTTGAGCTACGCAATTAGCCGGAAAAACCTCGTCAAGATGGGGCTTTAGGTCTTTGGAGCACGTTTGAACGGACATTGTTCCCAGTCCAGTCGCCTGCGTATGCGGCTGGTCGGGTGTTGCAGCGCGTAGGAGGTTGAGCACGATGAGATTGCTAACACAGTATCTGTTAAGAGCCTTTCTAGGTCCTTTATTACTGTGCCTTGTTTGCTTCAACGCGCTTTTTATTATCTTTGATCTGTTTGGCCATATTTCAAAATTTATTGATTCGGGGCTAGGCGTATGGACGATCCTTCGCTATTATGGTGGCGTCATCGCCATGTATTCGCATTGGTTTCTTCCTGCATCCTGCATGCTGGCGACGCTGTATACCATGTGGCAGTTATCGCATCACAGCGAATTAACCGCCATGCGCGCCAGTGGGATTAGTTTTAGAAGCCTGACCTATCCCTTTTTTGGCGTTGCGATTGCCATGAGCCTTCTGACCTTGGTAAACTCCGAACTCATAGCACCGGAAGCCAGTACATGGTCGGAACGGTTGAAAGATTCGGGATTCGATTCGGGAAATGTCGAAGAGAAAAAAAACTTTCAATATCTCGACCCCTCAACTCGGCGGAGCTGGATTTTCACCTCCGCAGATCCCTCTACCGAACAGACTATGTCGCATCCCACCGCTTCTGTTGAGGTTAAGCAGGATGAGGCTGGGGTGAATGTTTGGGGCGTTCGTGCAACAAAGGCGGAGTTTTTAGATGGGGTATGGTGGTTCCATTACCCTCAGGAAATTGCGTTTGACATCGACGGTCAAGAACTCCCCTCCGGCGGAGCCTCCAGACTCGCAACGGTAGCCTCGCTTGTGCCGATGTATGAGCTGACAGAAACCCCGCGGGCTATGATGCTGGAACAGCGCGAGTGGGATTTCTTTTCTATTGTCGACATGTTTCATTACCTCAAAACGAAGCGAATTCATGATAAAGGTAAATGGTATGAATTTTACTACCGAATCGCAGCACCGTGGGCTTGCGTTGTTATTACACTCTTCGCCATTCCTGCTGGGATCAGCACCGGCAGACAGAGCGTGATGAAAGGCGTGATTCTCGCATTAACGGCATTTTTTAGTTTCTATGCTGTTACCCTGGTGCTAAAATTTCTTGCGCATCATGGTGTATGCCCTCCAGTCATCGCCGCGTTACTTCCCCATTTAATCTTTCTACTTCTTGGTTTTACGATGTATAAAAGACTGACCTGATGTGCGATTACCTTGCACGCAGGAACCGCTTCGGCTGCAATCCTCTGAGCCTAAAAAAGACGCCTCTGAAACACAGAGGCGTCTTTTTCGGGAAGGGTTGAAATCAGAACTCTTTTAGTGAAGGTTTTTAAGAAACTCCTCGCCGTATCCGTAATTTTCGATGATGTAGTCCATGTCCTTATCACCACGCCCCGAGAGATTGACTAGAATTGACAGCGGCTTCTTGCCAACATTTTGTCGAGCTAAGCGCATCGCGTGTGCAACGGCATGAGAGGACTCCAACGCGGGGATAATGCCCTCGATTCTAGAAAGCACGTAGAAAGCCTCCAGTGCATGCTTGTCATCGATCGTGAAGTATTGGGAACGACCGATTTCGCGAAGGTAGGAATGCTCGGGCCCTGTTGATGGATAATCAAGGCCTGAGGCAACAGAATAAACTGGCGCGGGTTCGCCTTGTGCGTCCTTGAGCATAATGCTGTTGAAGCCGTGCATAACACCCTCGCTCCCGTAGGTCAGAGAGGCGGCATGATCGCCCAACTTCTCACCGCGCCCGAGCGGCTCGATCCCGTGGAGCTCACTTCGGCTATCGAGAAAGCCAGAGAAGATGCCCATTGCATTCGATCCGCCACCGACGCAAGCTGCAACAATGTCGGGATCTTCACCCACCATGTCAAAGTACTGTTCACGGGCTTCGACGCCGACGATGTGCTGGAAGTCTCGGACCATCATCGGGAAAGGGTGCGGACCGACAACCGAACCAATGCAGTACAACTGCGTGACAGGATCCTTGAGATATCCTTCAAAACAAGCATCGACAGCTTCCTTGAGTGTTTTGAGTCCGTGCGAAACGGGAACAACCCGAGCGCCCAATAGTTTCATGCGTGAGACGTTTGGCGCTTGCTTTACAATATCCACATCGCCCATGTAGATATCGCATTCAAGATTAAAATAAGCGGCCGCAGTAGCTAAGGCGACACCGTGCTGCCCAGCTCCCGTCTCGGCGATGATCTTCTTCTTTCCCATGTACTTTGCCAGAAGTCCCTCGCCCATGCAGTGGTTGAGTTTGTGCGCTCCCGTATGGTTAAGGTCTTCGCGCTTCAAATAAATTTGGCAGTTGCCCAGTTTGCTAGAAAGCCGTTCGGCATGATAGACGGGTGTGGGTCGTCCCTGATAATGCTTGCGAATTGACCGCAATTCCGAAATAAAGGCGGCTGATCGAGATATCATGTCGTAGGAATCTCGGATTCCATCCATGACCTTTTTCAAATCTTCGGGTATGTAGCTTCCTCCAAAATGGCCATAATTACCACTTCGGTCGGGTTGCAGTTGCAGATAGTCTGTGTAGTTCGAATTGGGCATAAAACTCCTTAAAAAACGTTTCTATCAATAAGAACATATTACTTAGAAAAACGCAAGTAATATTTCAGAGTAATATTTCAGAGGCGGTCTCAAGTTCGCGTACGATGCCCTCGAGAACGGCGGTGGCAGAGTCTGCACACTGCCGCCAGACATCCCAGGTGTAGGTTTCCACTTCGAATTGCTTGCATCCGTTTTTCCGAAGTGCTTGAATGAAGGCGGGATCGTGTAGGCCGGCAGCGGTTGTGCCGAGCGTTGCGTTGCCATTCTCGAAAAGCGGTACATGGAAATGCGTTCGCAATCGAGCGCCATGACACGGTGAAGACGCAAGCGCTTCCGGGAGGTCACCAAAGCGATCAAGATTGCCATCGGTGTGTTGACGGATGGTCTGGTGAAGATAGGTGCCTTCAGCGTATTTCGCTAAAGCTTGTCGGGCTTCGGGTGTGTCGTCGCCTTCTAGCGCAGCGCTGAGTTGGCATTTCCCGATGGCAATTCCTGCGGCTGTGAATTTGCGGACGGATTCTGCCAAACTTTCAAATTGGATTGCGAGGTGAGCGGTATCAAAGCAAACGCCAATGTAGGATGCCAATGTCGCACCGCCCGTTTCTTTAATTTGCAGAATGACGTTGATCGTTTCATCGGTCGTCTCTGGAAAACAACCGGGCTCAGGTTCCATCGAAAGGATGATATGCTTACCCGTTTGTTCGTGGAGCGCCTTAATTTTTCTCAAGGCCTTCACGACGTTTTTAATGGCAGCATCAGAATCTTCTCCAAATGTTTTGTAGCTCAACGGCGCCGTAGAGACACTGCCACAATCGATTCCAGTGGGCATCAGCAGGGCGAGAGAACGTGCTGCATCTTCGGTGTAGACGATGCGGCGCGGATCTGCCCACGTGGGACGGTAGACCTCTTCCTTCACAGGGGAGCCGTGGAAGACGCCGAAGGGGAAAGCGTTCATGGTAAACGGCACCAACGCATGCTTCGCAATAATGTGGCAGAGTCTCGACTGTGCCACTGGTGAGGCGACGAATTCAGATGCGGCGGCATGACCGAAGCGTAGGCCTAGTCCAAAGGGGTGGCGTGACGAGAGACCCTGTTGGATTCGGTAACGTCGAGCGACATCTGTTGCGAGGTGCTCGATGTTTCGGATCTGGTCGTCGAGGACTTCACCTGGATGGACGTTCATGCAGTAGGTCAGCATGGTTCCCTCTCCTTCGGCAGCGACTAAAAGCTGCCCTTGAGCATGATACGAATAAACGATTCTTTGGAGAGGTTAAACGCTTCGTTTTCAGCAACATCGGCGGACATTTCACGGCTGATAAAGATGCCGTATTCACCCGTGATGGTGTAGTCTCCAAATGGACATAAGGCCATGCCAGCGGTGACGAGCATGTCGTCGAGAGTGAGCGCGTCGGGTTGCCCATCATCGCCAGCAAGAGCGTAGGTGACATTGCGCCACTCATACGTGCCAAAGAAAGAGAACACATGTTCAGGAAAAAGCACCACTTTACTTTTGGGTATCATGGCTTCAAGTCGGAATATATCGGCGGGTTGCCAGGCGATACCGACATTCGGGATAAAGGGAATATCCCAGCTTGGCCGGAACGTTCCACCGAGTTGTAGGCTTAACTCTGGATTGACGGCAAAATAAAAGTTGAGCGTTGTGGGTATGCTAAAAGCCGGCGATGTGATATCGGAGTAAATGCCAGGAGCCACGCGAATTTCGGTGGACCATCCGTTTTCAAAGCGCCAGTTTTGTCCGATATCGAATTGGGAGTCGAGCAGAGCATCGGGGAGCGCTTCCATCGCTGGGTTTTCGATAAAGTATATCAGGTGTGCTCCCATCCATGCATCAATGCTTCCTCCGAGAAACTCATCAAATTTAAAAAGGCGCAATTCAAGGTTGCCTTCTGCAATATCGGTAACGCCGAAGGGACCGAAAGCGGTCTCTGCCGTATAGGCACCGCCGAAGGAGTATACATGCCGCACGTTGGCATCGAGATGCTGTGAATACAGATCTTCGAAGTCGTATGATGGATAGTCGGTGTGTCGCGCTGATTCGAGATTGTCGTCGCGTTGGCGTTGCGCTGGTGCTTGGTGCTTGCTGGGTTGCGGCGCAGGTGCCTGATAACTGTTGCGTTGCGCTGGTGCTCGGTAGTTGCTGGGTTGCGCTGGTGCCTGATAACTGTTGCGTTGCGCTGGTGCTCGGTAGTTGCTGGGTTGCGCTGGTGCCTGATAACTGTTGCGTTGCGTTGGCGCCTGATAGTTGTTGCGTTGCGTTGGCGCCTGATAATTGTTGCGTTGCGTTGG
>CAZUAY010000056.1:0-3694 GCA_964618405.1 uncultured Lentisphaerales bacterium | reverse complement strand
TTGTTGCGTTGCGTTGGTGTTTGATAGTTGTTGCGTTGCGTTGCGGGCTTTTCATAGACACGTGTAGCTGGCGCTACCGTTCGAACTTGGGCTGGGGCTGGATCCTCCCACGAGGCGCCGAAAGTAACGGTTGTGGCCATAGCAAGAAAGGCCACGATAGAAAAGTGCGTTTTGTGTGAAGGCATAAATGGTCTCTTATTGTATTCGTGTTGTTATGATTAGCGTGAGTCTCGCTCGCGGATGCGGTCTGGCGTGAAGTCGGTAAGCCAGACGAGAAGGGAAACTTTATAGTCGTCTTCTTCGCCGAAGCCCTGAGCGTTGATGTATCCTGGAGCAACGCTTGCATATAATCGGAATGCAATGCAATCGTACCGGCGTTCAAGCCATGATCCAATTTCTTCGACCTGAGAGGTTTCGAATTCATATCGTCCAAATCCGTTGACACTCCATTCGCTGTTCACGTGCCAAGTCAGACTACCGAGGAGAAGGCTACTTTCATTCACGCGATAGCGATATTCGAAGTCAGTACTGAAAATCTGATGCCAGGCGACAAGTCGGAAGGACGAGGTGTTCACCTCCGAGAGATCGACATCGTAAACGGATTCAAAATCAACGCGAAGCCACGAATTAGGGCTGTATCTTGTGTCCAGATAAAGGAATTCGATGTTGTCCTCATCGTCTTGCGGATCCAGATTAACATCGGTGTAGAAGTCCACGTAAATTCGTTCGTACGTTCTCTTGCCGCCAACCGGTTTGATCTGCCAGCGATTCCGGACACCGAGCCGAACAGAGTTTTTGCGATCAATTTCATCGATTTTATCAAACTGGTAGAGTTGCGAAGGCACGATATCGGGCTCAGGAATATAGGTGTAATTCGCATAAGGCTCTATAACGTGGCGCCAAATGTTCCCGGGCGCGTCCTGCCAAAGCCCGTATGATTTGAATGATATCTCAGTTCCAAATTCTAAAACCGAGCGCATGTCGGCGTCGGCTTCCACATTCTCGGTACTACTCGTGGTTTGATCGACTATCTCGACGGTGCCGTACGCGTTTGTGGTAATAACAGTTTGTGACGTTGTACTGATAATTTTCTCTAGCGTTTTAGAATAGTAGGTTGCACGGTAACCTGCTCGAGGAATGACATTGAGAAAACCGAAGGATTTAAAGGGTCTTGTAAGCCTCGTGTCGGTATCAAATCGGAAGACGTCATAATTTTCTGGGAGGGGATCAAAGCGTTCATCAAACTCCTTATTCAAATAGCTTGCTGCGGTTGAATTTTCAATGTAAATTCCGCTTTCACCGAGTTCGAGTGAATTTAGGTTGAACCAAGCTTCTGGGAGGCGTTCGACTTGTGTGTAGAAGTCGTTTAGCCGTACGCGACCGATCATACCGTAGCTATAATTATCTTCAAGATGTGTGTAGGAAAAATAGTTATCGGGCTGATTCATTGACCGATATTCATCCTCAAAGAAATTCTTCATGAACAGATCATCGCTGACGTAAACGCCTTGAAGCAGCAACTGATCGCGTTCTGTGACATTCCAGCTGTGATTGAGACGCAGTCGGTAGCGTTCTGGATCTTCCACGGATTTGGGGAGATCTTCATCACTGAGGTAGTACGCAGAGAACCAGCCCTTGGATTCATCTTGCGCGCTCCACGTAAGTTTTTCCCCGTATGCATAACCTCGCTTATAGCGATAGTCCAGGCTTGTCTTCGAGTCGAAAAAAGTTTGCGTTTTTTTGTTCCAATAGAGAGGAAGCTTGTAGGAGCTGAGTAGATAAGGTCCCCATGAGCTTTGGTATCCCGGTTCGAAGCGGAAACCGTAATGGCGACTGAGATCTTTCCAAAAGTAAGGAAAATAAAAGAATGGAAAACCAAACACGGACGGAACGACACCCCATGCGGTGATGTCGTCATCAGGGCGAACTCGGAGACGTTTCGCTTTAAGCTGGTAGTGGAAGTGTCCGGGTGCGTTCGTGCAGGTCGAGACGATAGCATTATTCACGAGGTAGGTTTTGTCTTCCGTGATTGCGCCCGACTCGGCCATGATTCGGAAGGGCTTACTGAAGATATCAATGCCTTTGGCTTTTCCCGCCGTTTTTTTGATGTTGATTTCCAGCTCATCCCCGTGCCAGATGCTGCCATCGCTTCCCGCAAGGATTACGCCATCTTTCGCTTGTGCATCGCCGGTTTTATTGTTGTATCGGATTTGTTTGGCTCGTAATTCTATCCCTTGGTAACGTATCGCTACATTACCAGAGAAAGTAACCCAGCCCGAGTCAAGTTCATAGTCGGCCTTATCCGCCATCACCTCGGTCTTGTCGCTTCCGGTTCCGAAGTCGGTGGTGAACTTTGGCAGTGCGGCGACGACTTCGAGCCTAAATGAAAAGGCGGCGACTAGTGCAAGGCAGATTGTTTTCATTGTTGAAAAACTGTGTTTTTTTGTTTTCAAAGAAGCTATCTCCATTGATGCAACTCTATTAGACATTGAAGAGAAATTCAACAACATCACCATCGGCAACTTCGTATTCCTTGCCTTCCATGCGCGCAAGCCCAAGTGCTTTACAAGGCTGTTCGCCGCCGTGGCGGATGTAGTCGCTAAATGCAATAACTTGGGCGCGAATGAACCCTCGCTCAAAATCGGTATGGATAACACTAGCGGCTTTGGGAGCTTTCCAACCGCGGTGGATTGTCCAAGCGCGGACCTCTTTGGGACCTGCCGTTAGGAAGCTGATGAGTCCGAGTGTTTCATAACCCGTGCGTACAATCATATCGAGCCCGCTCTCCATAATTCCATACGAGCCTAGAAATTCCGAACGCTCTTTGTCTGCAAGGCCGGCCATATCTTCTTCGATTCTTGCGCAAATTCTGACGCAGAGTGCGCCTTGTTTCTCTGCATACTCCCGCAATGAGATCACGAGGTCATTGTCTGCAGCGATATCCTGCTCTCCGACGTTGGCCACGTAAATAATTTTTTTGTCGGTGAGAAATCGCATGTCGTGGAGGGTCGCCTGTATCGCTTCGGCGTCGCGCCCTGGGAACGTTCTGACCGGATAGCCATCTTCGATATGTTTTTGCAATAGCTTAACCGCATCAAGTTCCTTTCGGGCCTCTTTGTCAGAACGGGCAATCTTTGATAATCGCTCGACCCGTTTCTCTAGACTCTGCATATCGGCCAACAGCAATTCGTTTTCAATGATGCTGACGTCGCGAAGCGAATCAATCGAACCCTCCACATGGACAACGTCAGCATTCTGGAAACAGCGCACCACTTGAATGAGTGCCTCGCATTCACGAATATTGGCGAGGAACTTATTGCCGAGGCCCTCGCCACGGCTCGCACCCTTGACCAAACCGGCGATATCGACAAACCCTGCCGTCGCATAGATGATCTGCTCGGGGTGAGCGATGGCCGCCAGCCTCGGGAGCCGGTCATCTGGAACGGGTACCGTTGCCAAATTGGGTTCGATAGTACAAAAGGGATAGTTAGCAGACTGAGCGTTTTGTGTGCGCGTCAGAGCGTTAAAAAGTGTTGATTTGCCGACGTTGGGTAAGCCGACGATGCCGATGCTCAGGGCCATTCATGCTCCTTGGTTCAAGTAAACGGATGATCTTACTCGATTCGGCCCTTTTTGGAAAGAACATTAGCTCAAAAAAGTGTAATTTTCGCGTAATCGGTCAGGCACAGGGGGC
>CAZUAY010000055.1:0-16613 GCA_964618405.1 uncultured Lentisphaerales bacterium | reverse complement strand
ACAGTGCTATGCTTCAAATAAATCGGAGTCGCTTATACCCCGTGAACGGTTACGAGAAGATTTACATCGAGCCGAATACCCGCCTCATCTTCTATGACACTAGCAACTTCGCCAACGGTCTGTTCCTGCCAGACTACAGGAGATCCTTTCGTCACCCCCCTAGCGTCCTTGACTACGACATGGAAGTCGTGACGTGAACAGCCGAACGTCAACATGCCCACAACAAGAATAGTCAAACCATAGAACAGAACTGAGCATACTTTTTTCATCTCGCCTCCCTCCGTGTCTTTTTAGCTAAAACCATCGCTGTAGATACCTATCCGTTCTTCGTTTAGTGTTTCTTCTTTTTCCAGTCAAACCCATCATATTGGGTGTTGATTGCGGGCGGGAGGCCTCTCAAATTCCAACCATGATGCCCTTTCGCCTGAATTGCCGCATCCGAGAGTAGAAAATGGTTATGTAAAACTTGTTCTTTTTCCGGCTTACGCCCGACATAGATTGGATCGTCATGGGTGACATCCACGTGATACCAGTCGTTTTCAATTTTTAAATAGTTCCACGCATGAGGTTTGGGATTCAAAGCGTCAGCCATCCCAAGCAGTTCCTCGGACTGGATTCCGACTAAGTTTAGCAAATACCGGTAGCCCATCGTGTAACCTTCGCAGACCGCTTTATGCCGTACCAATACGCTGTAGGCTGTCCTCGCCAATGGCGAGCTATCGTCCGTGTCAGCGGCCACCTGATCGTAATCGCAAATCTCCACGATGTGATTATGTAAAATGCGCGCTTTTTCAATGGTATCGGTAACGCCTTCGATCTTTTGTAATGCCTTTGCTACCTCGCGTTCGAGTTCCACTTTTCGTGCTGAGTAGTCGCCCTTAGCAATCCCATATTGAAAATCCAGGAGCAGGAACCGTGATACCGTTCCAGACGCATCCGTCCACCAGTGATATTTGTGGCTTTTACTCACATAAAAAACCTGTGGATTATTCCAGAGAACGTCGTTGAATGTCTCGCAAATTCGCTCTTTATCCCAGCCATATTGAATCGCGAACTTCGTCACGTCAACGGAGTTCTGAAACGCCAACAAACCGGCCACAACCTCGATGTCGAATTCACGCTCCTCCTCGGTGTACTGCTCACGATAAAGACGTTTCGGCTCTAAAGAAGGTGCTTGCTTGTCTGCATCCTTTTCTTGGGGCCAGATGACAGGCATGATCGCCGTTCCGCCTTCCAATTGATCGAGGAGCTGAAGCGCTTGGGCGCAATCGTCGGCATCAAAAACCTCGCCAGTAAACGCCAGCCGGGAACCTTGGCGCATCAGCGTAAGATCGTTAGCTTGCTTTAGGTTTCTTCGAATGTCTTGAAGGAATGACTTTCTAAATTCTTTTTTCTGCAGAAGCGCTTTGAGCATTGGATAGACCGTGCATCCGCTGTTGACGGGCTCCAACAGCCAAACGACTGCCTGTCCAACACTCCCTTGACGTCCGAAAATCATGAAAACGGGCGCGAGCGCAAAGAACGACCAGCCATCCAAACGATGGCGAAGCGCCGCCGTGACAGCATGCGTCAACGCGGGCGAAAATCCAGTTTGCGTCCGAGTCTGCCACCGTCCGTTTAGACACGTGCGAATTAACGGAGAACCGTCGACACCCTCTGGGAGCACTGGAGCCAGCAGAATTCCGGAAAGATGTGCCGGATACGTATAGGGTCGCGGCGTGTTCTTCCGTTCTTCGCCAAGAAGATTCAAAGAAGCGTCGAGAGATCCCTCTACATAACCGTATTCGCCATTGCGATGCGTCAGAACAAATCCAGCCATGTTGTCGAGTTGCCAGAAATCCTCTACGCAGAACGAGGGCCGCGTCTGCCATGAAAAGCTACGGACTGGGATCTCGAAGTCGCTTCCATCGCCACGAGTGTACTGTGCAGTTATCGAAAGGGCAAAACGTGCAGTTTCGCCTTTGGTGGGAGCCTCAAGGGCAGCGGCCGAGTAGACGTCGTCGTCCGTCTTCAAAATCAAGCTGTCAGCATGAGCCATGTCCATCTCTAACTCAAGCGTGTCTCGATTGCCGCGCTTGTCTTTCCACACGGCAAGCTGCCGGGCTCCCGCGATAGCATCTTCCTCAAACAAGCGCCCTAAGAAAAGCCTCGAACCGTCCTTCGCCTTGAAAACTGCTTCCCGTGACAAGGGAAGTATTCTAAAATTAACAGGCTCACCACGAACGTTTGCCGTTGTTGCGTGTTCCAATACGAGGTAGGGCCATAGTTGTCCAACAGGATAACGCTCCGCCTCTAACCACTCATCATGAAGCCAGGAGATCAAAACGGACGGCTGCCCAATTAACGATGCTGGCTCGTCTTGGATTTTCAGATGGGTCATCGAAATACCGAAGCGGCTCCAGATGGTGGCGTCTACTGGGGTCAACGGATCGAGGAACGCCAAGACACTGCGCAAATGTGCCATGCGCAGGGAAACGGCCGACTCATCGGGAATCAAAACGGCCTTCTTGACATCCCTTGCCAACTCTTTTTCGTCTTCTGCGGCAATGCGAACGTAGACCGCCTTTCCATCTCCCGTTGCCAATCGTAACCCAACACTAACATTGCCGACCACGACAGACAAATAAAAGACAGCATCTGGCGGCTCGCGTCCATCAGCTGCGTCATCCAGCTTTGAGATGATACGAAGCCTCCCCCCGCTATCCTGCCCACCCAGATCCCGCTCCAGATCCTTTCGTGCATTCTCGCCAATCCCCTTCTGGTAGAACAGAACGTTGAGGTTCAACTTTCCACGGCAATGGGAGACTAAATCTCGACAAACCTGTTTCATCCGACTGGCATGATCCGACGATTCGGGGGATGCCACGCGTAGGTTCAATTCCCAGAACGGATCGCACGGTCGTGGGCGCAGAAGCATCGCATTTTTGGTGCGGTCGAAACTACGTAGCCCGAACAAGCGTTCGCCGAGTTGCTCGATTCCCTCGGGGGCTTGAAGTATAGGCACAGAAACTACAAACTGTGGCACAATGCGTTCGCTGATCAGCAGCAATCTGATTTTATCGAGGACAAACGCAACATGCGAGCGTTCCGTCACTCCGAAATCCATGAAATCGTCCACCAGCACGATCTCAAAAGAAAGAACCGCCTCCCGCATACGCATCAGTTTTGCCGACTCAAGCGTCGTGTTGTTGGCAAAGAAACACTTCTCGATATTCTCCGGCGTAGCGAAAAGGATGTCGGCAACAGGCTGATCCGATTTAGTCTCAAGCCAGCCGTCCGCTCGGTGCTTTGTCAGCACATCGCACCAGACATAGCAATCAAGGAACATCTCGCGCAAGCGCCCATCGAGGCGAGCCCGAAGGATTTTAGCCTGCTCGTTGTCGGAAACGACAAACAATACGCGTTGTCCGCGAACCAAGGCCGCATAGAGCGCCGCCGCACAAAGCGCTTCTGTCCGCCCGCTGCCTGGCATACCCTGTAAGAGAATGTCCGCACGAGCCTGCACCGGTTGGGGATCCCCATTTTCAAGCGCCTTCTCAAGTGCGCTCCAATAAGCACTCGAGAAGCCTTCGAAAAATTTCCATTGATCCTCTGTGGGTTTCTTGCCCCCCGTGAGCAAGAGCCAACCTCCTCCTGTCCCTTCGTGAAAAGCCGAGGTGTCCCGAAGCGACACCAGATTGGGCTCTCCGTCCTCCACGCGCACGCCTTCCGGAAGCTCTGCGCACAACTCCTTCAGCCACGCTGGAGGGGCGTCGGACACCGCTTCCTCCTGCTGATCCTCTGAAGTGTCTCCCTTCTTAGCAACTCGGGGCTTTAATCGAATCAGTTGCCACAAGGCAAGACAGACCACTGCAAAGGGGAATAGTGTTGCGAATAAAATCAGCCTCAGCATTGTCCTTTGAATGCCTTGAACCCATGCTGCAGACACCTTCCAATGCGACAGCGCGACATGAACATCGCCCAAAAGCGAAAAGATCGCCAATCCAAACAAGATGATCCACAGGATACCGAGAAGTTTAGAACGGCGTGTCCGATCTTTCAGCTCCCCAGCATCTCTTGCCAATAACACCCAGAGCAGAATCATAACAAACGGTACGAAGCAGAGGATGTTGAGGATAAACTGCGCCATGCCAACATACGCAGGGTCGAAAAAGCGCTCACGAAAGAAAGTTAACCCCACAGGCGCAAGCCAGAAAAAAACTCCAACAACCACGAGCCAAACAGGAAACGGCAATTCATCGCGTCCCTTCATCCCGCCCGTCCGCCCCAGCGTCCGCGACACCATGTTGAGCATCGTCAGCGTAAAAATCGCACCTAAGCTGATACAAAATACCGTTGCGGCGACTTGGATCCAGGGCAACGGCTCCCTAACGACAGATGTCCACGTATCTAACTCGGTGAACGCCACAATCCCCACAACGGCGAGTATAATCAGAGGAGCTAAACCCATCAAAAACAACCAAACACGTTGCCGCTTTAAGGCCTCCGGATGGGAGGACCAGGTTCCTGGAATATATTCTGAAAAGTTAAACGGCATCCTGCACCTCCTTAAAGGTCAAATGCCCAGTCTGCTCATTTCGGTCAAACTCTACCATGAATTCCTGATACATGAAGGCGAGTTGTCCTGCAAGTTCCAAACGATCAGAAAAAAGAGTTTCATAGTTGTGGAGTGCCACGTGCGTCTGAACTGCAGATCTCAGTGTAGGGAGATCGAGCTCTTGCTCCTTGTTCTGCACGTAAATCATGGCAGGCAACTGTCTCGCTTCGCGGTCATGAAGCGCCTGAATAGAGCCGCTGACAAACTGTCTGACCGAAGACTGTAGCACATCGTCATTCACCCACTTCAGCAAGTCCGCTTTTACTTTTTTTTGGTTTTCAAGGACAACAGCGGCAACCGCAAGGCTATGAATCCGATTCGTGAATCGGCTGACGAACTCTCGGATTCTGGGGACGAAAACGCTGACGGGAAAATGCCCCGCGCTGGCCTTGTCAAGCTTACAGAGTTGGCTCCACAGTAAACTGAAGTTATCCTCGCCATCCCTTCGCTTCTCCCCCCACCAACGCTGAACTTCTTGGTCTAACGCGTCGCCACTGCCCTTGCCAGGATTGAGCGATCCAATCGATTTCCGAGTCGCATCCACAAACGCCTTCCGCCGTACAGCGGAACTCTCCGATAGAGACGCGTCGGTTTCCTGTGCTTCCAAGTGGCCGACCAACGCCGTCGATGGCTGAATTTCAGTAATGATGACAGACTTGATCCGCTCAAGCAAGACCCACGCTCGGAATCGCGCGTTCAGGCGCTGCCTCCTGATCTTCGCACCAAGGGCCGCCTCCACAATCTCCTTGACCGCTTGATGCCTAGCCACCATCTGGCGGTCTGCAGTCTTGCACGTTTCAGTCAACGCCTCGACGCCTTTGCGCCCAGCTCGCCAGTGGAGATAAAGGACCAAGCAGAAAGCACCAAAAGATCCCAATGCCGCAGCGCAAGCCAGCCAGATCGAATAAAAAACACTGCCTTCGAGCCCTGTGATGAGCTGGGACAATACCCAGCCGCACAAAACGCTGACCGCAGCCACAACAACAAGTCCCAAACCAGTGCCGACATAATGGTCTTGCGCACTCCTCAATTCCTGCGCTTCACCCTTCGCTCGCTTGATTGTTGCACGCCTCGCTTGCTCCGCTTGAGCAACAGCATTCCATCGCTTCTCAAGTGCCTCTGAGCCGCTCACTTTTGCCGCAGCACGATCTTGCGCGACTGCGCGAAACAGGTTTTCCGTCAAAGAGAAAATCTGACCCGATATAGCATGCGCAAATTGAAAAATCTTTTTGGATTCGAGTTCACCCATGCGCTCCGAACCACGCTGTTCTGGGTCGCCGTCATAAGCCGAAGCGAATTGTTTCTGTTTCCACTCGCTAACAGACTGTCGGGTGTTCTTCAACGCGTCATCCCATCGGTTCGGATCGGCAACAGCCTCTACGCAGCCTTCCCCTGAGAATTCAGACCATCCACCTGATGGCAGCTCCCAAGCGGTGGCTCCACTTGGCTTTAGCTCCTCAAGCTTCAAACCAGGAAGCGGTTCTTCGGTGCCAAATTCTGGCACCTTATTCTTTTCGTTACCCACCACCGCTTGTACTCGGACATAAGCCTTCTCCAACGCACTTCTTACCTCTCGTTCGAGAAAATCTTCAGGAACTTCTACCACGCATTCTGCAGCACGCCAAATTTTGACTCCCGAACGAAGCCAAACCGTCTTCGACGAATTCGTATTACCGCGTGTCTCTTGGGAAAGCAGAAATCCAAGCAACAAGCGGCCAACCATCACGTTCCAGACTGCGCGAGCGTGAAACAGTTCGCCTGATCGATCAATGCTCAAACTGTAGTCCAAAAAATAGCAGGATTTGAAGGCCTTCAAATCTCCAATGCAGTCGTTGAACGCATCAAGCTCCTCGCGTGTAACCTTCAGTTGCTCGCCGCGTGCGACGATGATCAAAACATTCTCCGTGTTCCGAAGCGCAGACTCATTTGGAAATCGAAGGTTTAAAACGTTGTTGAAGTGACGGCTCCAATCTGCGATTTCTGCAAAGGAACGAAACTCCGCGTAACCTCGTCCTGCATTCTCTCGGTTGTCCAAAAAAACAACATGAACAACAATGGAATCAAGTAAACGCGCGATTTCGACTTCATTCCCCTGTCTCTGCTCATCGTCCACTGCATCCGTCATGCCGAAAAATACAGGGATGTCGGCAGGGTATTCTTTAACTCGCGCCGCCAGCTCCGCACTGCGCTTATAGTCGACCTCATGTTCCCACAAGTAGATGGCGGGAACAACTGAAGCAGAGGCGCCTGTACTTGGCACGGATTCGCTACCAAACATCCGAAAAAAGCTTGCTGGAAGCACTCCGCAACTGCGGAGTGCTTCCCGTTCGGCTTTTGGTGTAAGGATGACGATGGGCTTCGGCGCGTCCATTGATTAGTCCTCGGCGTCTGCTCGCTTTGCCGCTTCCTGAAGCTTCCGCCAGAACACCTGATCGGTGTCAGAAGCTTTCTTACACTGGGCGACAAGCCAGCTTCTTCGCGCTTCTGTCAGTGCGACGAAGGCAATTTTCCCAATGTCAGTCCGTATATTTTTATTGAACACGCCGATCTCCAAAATCAAGTGTTCAAGATGGGTTTTGCCCTTGGCATCCAGTTCCGCTTCTCCACTTCCAGAGAGAAAGGCAAACACCTTATCGATGCCCGTGACAAGCTTTTCTTCAGGTTGCCAGGCCGGGTTGCCATCTGGGGCTCCCTTGCCACGTTTCCAAACCAGCGGATCGCGAGTGTAGCTAAATCTTCTCGACTTTCCACCCCCAATCGTGATCAGCGGCAACGGCCAGTTGTACTGATCTTGCAAAGTTTTTACCAGAGGATCAGCGGCATCGAGTCCGTTTCCGAGCATTGCGTAAAGCAGTGCCGAACAGACTTGGTTTTCGCGCTCTTTAGCGGCATCGACGGTCTCCTTCGGTGCCCACGGCTTCCAGCGCAAGGTGCTCAGGCGGGGATCGTTGACGAACAGGGGTGAGATGTAGCCCAAACCACGCTCGCGCTCGATAAAGCCCGTGCCATTGCGATTGGGCTCAAAAAACGCCGCTCCATCTGCAGACTCGGCGAGTTGTAGGCGTTTTTCAACTTTCGCATCACGCCAATAGGAGAACGAAGTTACACCATCGAGCAGATGATCGTCTCGGTCGCCTTTTGTTAGCTTTTGAGACGCAAACACGACAATGCGATCCAGCGGGAGCTTGTATCCGCCCTCCGATTCAAGACCGCGATGAACGATCGTGGTTTCCTGAGTTTTATGATTTTTTTCGATTGCCTTTCTAAGTTTTTCCTCCTCGCCAGCTTGTTCGATCGTAACGGGTAGAAGTGCAATGGTCTCCAAATAATCGCCATTGTCCCCAGCGAATTCAATCCACGGCTTGCAGGTGCCTACCATCGAAACGAGTATGCCATCTAAAAGGCCGTCCCATTTAATCGTGGGAACGTGGTCGCCAGAATCAGTTAGTCCAGTAACCCCTAGAAAGACGCGAAGTCGATCGGAGAGCAGGTCAAACTGATCTGGTATTCCAACCGTTTCCTGAATCAACGTATTCCAATGCTTGAGGTTGTTTCTAAGAACACCTTCGAAAGAAAAGTTCTTGTCCAAAAAATCCTTTTTCAAGAAGACGTTTGTCTGGAATAGGGCTTTGAATTCTTTCTGGAGCGAATCCTTGACGTCATCCGTCCAGGGCTCGCTTCCCTCAAGAAGAATATTCAACTCCGTATTGATCTTTTCGTTAATTTTCTCTCTCCGCGAGGTGCCTGCTTCTTTCGACAAAAGTTCCCATAGCTTATCCTCCGAGTAGATCGGTTTGAGGGTACGCCGGTAGATGTTAGACACATCATCCGCCTTAGGAAGTGAGTTGAAAACTTCCGTCGATTTTTCATCCACAAAAAGAGCCTTGTAGGCTGATCCTCCTCTCTCGGCACCACACTCCTTTTTCGCATCCCTGCTGAAGGAGTCTACCACGTCTTCAAGCGTGTCGGAAAGTCTTGCCAGCGCGCTTTCGATTTCGTCAAGGACGGTCCTGGCCTCTTCAAATTTTCGGATCAACAACGGCTTTATCTTGAAAAACACAGCGTAGTTTTGGTGCATAGCGAAACTGTTCGCAAGCATTCGTCGTTCGGGATTGGTAAAGGGCTTGAATTCGAGAAACCCCTTCTTCGCCGCTTCATCGAAAATCCGTTTGAAGCAGGCAGAAACATCCTCGACCTTCTTGTACGCCTCTCTACCAGAAAGGAGGGGGCTATTGAGATTCTCGATTGAAGCTTCGAAGGTCTTCTTCAACCCCAACACAACACGTCGCGCGCGGCCAAGCGACGGCTTCTTGCCTGATGTGGCTGCATAAGCCTCCTTGATTTTTTCGATCAACAGGCTTCGGAGGTCCGAGATCCCTAGCTCAGCCAGCGACTCTTCAACAAGTTCGTTGAGCTTTTCTTTGGACAATCCCGACATCGATAGGCCGAGCATCGCCTGTGCCCAAGCGGCCTTAACATTCTGGCTTTCGAGCTTCTTATCAAACACTTCTACTGACTTTGGAGAATCCGTCTTAACCTTGGAAATAATGCTTTGGAGGAGCGATGTTTCCCCGCCTCCTTGAGCGGGCGGTGTAACCGAAGAGACCGAAACCGCTGTGTCGACAAGGAAGGGAATGGAGTCGAAGAAAGAATCGTCTCCCAGGCCTGGCGCACCGATGAAGGCAAGCGCTGCCTTTTCGGCGTCGCTGCCCTTGTCAGCCTTACGGAGCAATTCTTTAATGGAGGTCTCACGTAGGGTTGATTCAAAATAGGTACGGAGCCGAACGGTGTCAACCTCGAAGGTTGAAGCCGCTAAACTGCCAAAACTGGTCATCCTATTAATCGTTTTCGGATCCACAAAATGGCCACCGGCGACAAACGAATAGAGCGCTGCCGCTACCATTTCGTGGTAGGCGTTGTTGTTGCCAAGATTCCCTCGGCCATTGCTACCGCAAATCAAATACGCAGAGGATATTGGAGATTGACGCGAATTGACCCGACCCTTCGGATCGACCCGGACAACATCTGTACCTCCGGCTGGATCAGGATCTGCAAGATTGGGGAGCGAATAATGATATTTTTCATGCCCATCGCATAGGTTCATCCAAGCCGAAAGCTCGGAAAGGGCAGTTAGGGAATTGAGTCTTGTGTTGATATCCTGATCTGGATCATTTTTCACAACGTTTGAGAAGCAGGTCGCATCAAAAAAGATACCCGTAGGCTCCACTTGGTGACCCCGACTTTCAAGATATTGACGAATTTTGAAGGCGATCAAATTCCAAGATCCACGTCCTGTGCCACCCGCCATGCCTGCAACTATAAAGACACGGATTTTTTCAAGTGGGTTATTTTGCCCAATGTTGTGTGTCTGTACTTCCTTGAGGATTCCATCGATTTCCGCCTCAAGCCTCGGCAGGAAGTTCCAAGTGCACAAATAAGAGACAGGGCCGCATTGCCCAGCGCCGTTTTCTAGATTGCTAATTTTCTGTGCTCGGAAGGGGTTCCCATTGCTATCGTGCCACCAGTGCGGCTCCAACCGCGCCAATTTTTCAGGATCTTTCTGGAAGTCGATGTTGGGGCGTACGACGTCATCAAGACGATGAATCCCGCTGGTAATCTGCACCATCCTCATAATCGGGTTTTTTGCAGAGCCAAGCTGCCGTCCTACCGCTTCGACAAACCCCGACGTTTTGGCGACTTCAGTATCCACCACCATGTACGACACATCCTCCCAGAGCAAGTTCCGCCATTCAGGGTTCCCCGCCATCAATGCGTTGAAACGCAGAAGCGTGGTGATCCCAGATCCACCGCAACCAACAAGTAATACTTTCTGACTCATGTGAATTTCCTTTTTTGTGTGTCGTGACAACTAAACTGCGTACTTCAGGCAAAGCCAAAATACGGTGCCGATGATTGCAAACGTTGAAGCAATTAATAAAAGCGGACTAAACCAGCCAACCGGCAACGCTTCAACAACAATTCTGATAAACTCGTTGTTTGCGCCAATCGTGCCGTCAGCGTTCCTGAACAGGAAATAATGATCGAGGTCACGATCCGCAACCATGCCCGACACGTCGTTGACGATGTTCGGCCATTCGACCACCGGCTTGCCGCCCTCGACGCTGAATACAAACCGCTCTTCATGTGAAACTAACCCCCAGCCACTGCCGGTTTCTTCTCCATCATCTGAGAGACCTAGTAACGCACCAACTGGGATTCTCGCTTTTTTCGTTATCCAATTCCAGTGTTGCTTCACTGGCGAGGGCACGCCTTTTCCGGCATAATTTTTCTCTTCGGGATATCCCCCTTTAACGAGCCGCGGCAAAGGTCCATCCCAAACATACACGGTCCAGCTTCTCGGCGCATTCCCTGTTAACAGGTGAAACAAAAGCCACCACACCACGCCAGCAGCCAGTAAAATGGGTACAACCGCCCACCACCCGTAACGCACGCGGACGGTCCGCTCATATGGGGGTGAAAGGGTTCCGTCGTGACTTAAGACGCGCAACCCGAATGCCAGCTCCGCGGGTTGACTCGGAAGTGAGATCTCAAGCTTTTTGTCTGGCACACCAACAAGTTCCACCCCGTTCGTGATCCATGTGCGGTTGGCGACATCTCCCTCGCTTGCATCCACCAGTGTAAGCGTACCCCCAACGGTGAAGGTGTCTTTTTCGGGTAGGATGGCGAACCTAGGGACGGGTACCATTTTCACAATATAAACTTCACTCTCAACCGTTTCAACACCCTTGCAGAGGCTACACTGAGCCTTCGCCGTAACCCCAAAACGCCCGTAGCCCGTATACGCATGGGCCACGCCCCCCACCGCATTCGTGACGTTGCCATCCCCGAAATCCCAGTCCACGCGACTGACTTTGCCGTTTGCGGCAATCCCGAACGTAATCTTCTCCTGAAGTCCAAACTCGGTTCGCGCCACGCCGTTCGTTTCTGGCAGCAGGATACGTGGTAAAAGCTGAGGGCATTCCAGACGAATTCTCACGTCATCTCGCCAGTTTGATTCCGGGTCGCCTGCTGCAACACGAAAATCAACGAAATCGTACTCCTTGCCGGTATGCGCGAATGTGTGGCTGTAGCGCATGCCGCCGGCATTGGGCAGTAGCTGCCACGTCCCATCTCGATCGCGCCGATACCAGTTCACTGACTTCTCGTTCACTGCGCCCGTGGCGCTTGCCACAAAAACTTGCGTCGCCCCAAACGCTAGGAGTGCGTTTTTCGCAGGCGAAGTAATAGAAATAGTTCCGACGGGTCGTATTTGAACCGTTCGGCTTCCCGCAACAAGTAAGCCGCCAAGCCCTGCTTCGCCCTTAATAATGGCTTCCGCTGTTATGGTCACGCTTCCCTCGTGGGCTTGGGAAAAAATCCATGTTGCAGAGCTCGTGTCTTGGTCAATATCCCGAACATCGTCGTCAAAGACAACGACGCCCGTCTCAGCGTTCTTGACAGACCACTTGATTTTAGCGATATCCTCACCCTTAACTTGTGCGACAAATGTGCAAGCGTTTCCTTCCGCCTTGTCCACGACAAACTCGTGCCCTAGCGGTTCCAGAATCTTCACCCACATTTCCGAGGGACGAACAGCGAACTCGCGCGTATTGCTTGTCTGCGTTCTGCCACCGGCCACGCCTTTCGCCGACACCGTATAGCGACCGCCTTTCGCGAACGAACGTAACACAGACGCCGCCTTTTCCTTAACTTGGGTTGTTTCGGACTTCGCATCTGGGCCTGAGAAAGTCCAGACAATCTCGTCAAAGCCATTGGATCGCTTTCGCCGTGCCTCGCGTAACCGCCTTAAATGTCGCCGGCTCGCCCACGCGTGGATTCAGAGCTGGTTTTTGTATCTGGATGTCGGCGTCCACAACCTCAACCTTTCCCGCTACGCGAGCCTCCACCATGCCAGGTTTCTCCGCCGTCACAACATACGCCACCGTTTCATCTAACTTCTTGCTCAATGCCGGTTCTGCCCCGACGTCCATGCCGTTGAACTGCCATTTGAGAACCGCATTGGGTGTGCTGTCCACGCGGAAGTCGACCACATCCCCCTTTAATACTCGCAGATCACGACGCGGTTGGAGCACGCGCAAGGAGACTTCGCCCGGTTTTTCGAAAATAATGGAAATTGGATTTGGATCAGGCAAGTTTAGCTTTTCTGACTGCGGCAACCCGTTTATCTTCAGCGTTCCCAAGGTTTCTTGATTCTTCGGTAGATCGACAGGAAGCGGGAGGGTTAGCGTGAATTTGCCTGCCTTCAGCGGAAAAACGGAATCTGTACCACCGTATCTGCCTAGCTGAAGAGATAAATTCACGTCCTTGCCTTCGAACTCGCGCCACAAATCACGCGGTGCCTCGACGACGACCTGCAGATCAACCGACTGTGTCCCCATCACCACGGGATTTTGAAGCCGTGTTTTAGGCAAGTTAAGATAGACGCTCCCAGACTTCTTGCTAAAAAACTGATACATGTCGGATGGAATTTCATTGGCACCGCCCCACCAGCTACCCACGATCTTCAACTCCTTGAATTGTTCCCAGATAATGCCATATTTCGCTTGAACATCTTTAAATTTCTTAAATCGCCTTGATGAGGTGTCCTGACCATCCGAATGCACAAGAATCTGCACGGACGAGACTCCGGTGTCGCCTAACCGCCTCGCCAATTCGCTGGCATCCGCCAAAGCATCATAGAGAGCCGTCGCTCCAATCCATGACCCGTTTGCTCTGCCTCTCGCCGGTGGATTGTCAGTAACGCGTTTTAGAATTTCCCCCCGAGCGGCGGCGCTATCCAGTACCCGATATTCGGTTCCTCGCTTCAAAACACTGCCGGAAAATGTCTGAGCTGGCATCACTTCTGTCTGGAAAATGACCAGCCCGACGGCATCTCCGTCCGGCAACCCATCCAAATCGGATTTCACACCCTCGAGCAGCGCATCCCACCGAGTTTTACCGCCGAGTTGATCCCGTTCGTTCATGGAACCCGATCGGTCGATGACGAAGATTGTGGCCCGCCGCTCATGCGCCTGACTCCCCGCACCGACACCATCCCGAGCATTTTCTTTAAACGAAACGTCAAGATTGACGTTCAGCTCTGCACCTAACAACGAAAGGGCACTTAAGCAAATGCCCACGCACAACCCTGCACTTAATCTGTGTTTCATAGCTTGTATACTCATTGCCCGCCCCGCAAATAATGAACACGATGGTCCACTAAAGCTTCCAGATTCAGGCAGTAGCTTGGGCGTTTGAATTTCATGGTTTTCGATCAAAACGTTAAAATACCATTGGCACTATCTGCCCCAAATTATACTCCTGATAAACTAAGAAAGTCAATTCTTATTTCCGAATTCCGAATTCCTTATATCGGAACCACTTCCATCCGACTGCAAGGCACGCGATGGGGATTATGAGCTGGAAGACGTTTCTGTAGCTCGCTTTGAAGTCCTCGGTTGGCCAAAACTGGTTATACACGAACCATTCATTTTGCATCTCCGTTGTGTTACGACAACATCGCAAGTGAGAGTACAACTTTAGACGCTCCTCTGCATTCGGTTTGTTAGAAATTCTCATTTGTCCTGAAGCACAGTCCAGATGCCTTCGGCGGCTCTGACTTCGGTGAGTTTGCCATTGATTTCCACATACGTTGCCTTATTGGTGCGGATGAGGTCGTGCCACTGACCATCGATGGCCACGGCAACAGTCGGTCCGGGGCCGAGTCGCATGTCGTACTGTCCGTCCATGTTGTTGTCTGTGAAGGACATTGAGTCTTTTTTGAGTGCGGTCGAATAGGAAAGCGAGTCGAATACGCCGTTAAAAGTCTTGTCGTCCAGCGAGACATACTGATAGGTTGAATCAGCAACAAGAATGGAGTCAAGCCTGCCGTCGGCATTTTGATCCTGAATGAGTACGCCAGGGAATGGGTTGGGCGCTGGGGGATGAATGTAAGCCGCAGCTATTGCAGTATCCGCAGGGGTGAAAACCAGGAAGTGACCAAGTTGTCGCCCGTTTGCCTTCTTGAGCCAGTCTGGAGCAAGCTCCTGCTGGTCTGCGGACCATGCCTCTGTGTAATCTCGGGGGCGCAGGCGGATGTACGCGACGACAGACCACGTCAACCAAGAGACGACGAAGCCGGTGGCGAACCAAACGATTCTTTTCTTCATTTGCTGTGCAAATTTAACTTTTCTTTAAATACTGCTTTTCAACTCTGATGTCATTCTGAATTCCTCCGAAAAGAGGATCAATTAGTTTGCTAACATCTAAGACATAAAACCCGTTTTGGTCGATTTCTGAAACGGTGAATGATTTGCCAAGGCATGTATGAAAGACCCGTTTTGACTCTTCGGGGAGATCTTTTACCCATTCCGGTATTATTTCAAATTTAACTTTCGTTCCTACTTTAATCATTTTTTTTAAGCAGAACGTCACGGCTGAGGCGGCGGTATCCCGTCTCCTCCAGCCGATGGTTCTGCTTACACTCGATCTTTCCAGTAACCGGGTCGTCGATGCAAGTTTGCGACAGCGATGACCCGCACCATGCCAGATTTGATCTGAAAGATAACACCGAAGGGGAATCGGTTTACGAGGCATCGTCTCGTATTCTGAGACATAACGGCACAAGCCTCAGGATAGTTGCAGGCACGCTGAATAGTCGAGTAAACTTCCTCAGAGAAATCGAGCCCAAGACCAAGCTGACAGTCCTCATAATACCGAACAGCTTCATCCAATTCGGCGTTCGCACGAGAATGGAAATAGAATTTCATCGCGCATACTTCTGACGAATCTTCGCGAACACTTCCTCACCGGGAATCAATTCAACTTCTCCACGATCAATCTCGCCAACGCGTAGTTCGGCTTCCTCAGACCATATTTTATCTATGTCTGGCCGCATAGGAAGGTTGAGGCTGAGCAGAATCCTGTCAACAAGGTTTATTCGGACTTCCGCCGGAAGCTCCAAAACCTCCTGAACGACTCTGTTAATTACTGCTGTCATCTTACACCTCCTTCAAACACCTATATTGAAACACAAACATTGTCTTATAGCAATCTTTTTTCAGATCCAGAACGTAATCGGTCAGGCACAGGGGGCTGTGCCTGACCGATTACAGTCGCTAGTCGCTAGTGGCTAGTCGCTAGTACTGCGATTGGTGATCGCGGACGATTCCGACCTCACCGAGGCCAGCCACAGGGGAGAAGTAGCGAGTTGCGAGGCTGGAGAGAGTGAGTAGTGCGTAGTGCGTAGTTCGTAGTTCCCCCAGACCCCGTTTCTTGGCGGTTGCAAAGCGAGGTGGGGCGCAGCCGTCTCGGCAAGCCGGGTGATGAGTGTGTAGTGAGTAGTTTCGTTTGAAAAAACTTTGTCGCATTATGTTGTGCGCAACATAATGCGACTTATGTTGCGAGCGACGTTATGTTGCGCGGACTCCATTTCTCCTCATTTCAGGCAGGATTGGCTTTAAGTACGCAACATAACGCGGTTTGAGAAGGATGCCATCTACATTGGAATCATCTTGCATCTTGCCTGTGCACATTACACCTTTGCTACGTCAAACAGGCAATCCCGCCTGTTCCGCCTGTTCGCATACAACGACGTCAATGTAATCGCGCCTGTTCTCGTACAACGACGACAACGTAATCTCAAACGTCACCATAATCTTGCGCGAAAGTTCAAGATTACATTCGCATCAGGTTGGGGGAAGGACGAACATCTGCTTAACAGCTTATTGTAATCTTGAAGATTTCTTCAAGATTACAATATTGACAGAATGAGTGTTGAGGTGTAGGCTATTGAGAGGTTTTGAGAATATGTGAAGTTTTTTACGATTATTGACCGATTGAAGGTTCATGAGAACCGAAACATTCAGAGAGGGGGAAGTTATGCTATATCAAACACCAGGAGTAGCTCGACGTGTAGTCGAGTCTTACGAGATTATGGGAGAAGCAGCGCTTCAAACCGTTAAGTTGGGAATTAAAGGGGTGAACAAAACAGCTCGGGCGATCAAGAAGTGGAATA
>CAZUAY010000054.1:6423-16666 GCA_964618405.1 uncultured Lentisphaerales bacterium | reverse complement strand
TCGTACACGGGTTAGAAAACCCGTGCTCCGTTCATTGCGACCACTGCTTAGCGAAACTCGACGTTATAGGCAAGCCCTGTTGGCGGAGCGACCCAGATTGCGATTACAGCCGCGGGGACCCGCACCGCTCCAGTTCTCGAGTGAAACAAGAGACAGGCGCTTAAAAATTGCGGCCAATCTCCTGATTGGCTCTCCTATTCCCTTCTCTCTGTGTCTCAAACTCTCTGTGTTTAAACCCCAAACCCCATCACCCACATACTTGCCCCCCGGTCACTGACCGATTACGTCCTGAACGTCGTCGGCCGTCAACTCCTTCTACCACGTCGGCGACTTCATCACATCCGTTTCAAACCAGCGCATAGCAAGCGGCATCCACGCGTCGGTGGCATTGCCAGTGCGAAACATCCCATAACCGTGTTTCCCGTGCGAAAACAAATGGAGCTCGGCAGGTATTGCGAATTTCTTTAACGCAATAAAGTACGCAAGACTGCTATCAACAAATGGCGTGTCGTCCTCAGCCTGAATCATGAAAACCGGAGGCGTCTTTTCCGAGATCGCAAGCTCCGGATCGGTCTCGAACCCATCTCGACTAATGTACGCCGGATAGATTAGTAACGAAAAATCAGGGCGCGGATTACAGCCGTCGGCAAAATCAACCGCCTCATATACAGAATCGACTCCGAGATTACAAACTCGGGCCGCTAGGTGCGCCCCAGCAGAAAAGCCCATGATGCCGATCTTGTTCTCAATAAGGTTCAGCTCGGTCGCCCGAGAACGGATAATTCGCATCGCTCGCACAACATCAGCCTTTGCCGCCGTCCTGCGGTCAGGGCAGCGGTACTTGAGCAGAAATGTAGAAATACCATTCCCATTCAACCAAGCGGCAATCGCCGTTCCTTCATGATTCCAAGCAAGAATGTTGTAGCCCCCGCCAGGACAAATCAGCACGGCGGGACGAGGCCCAGGACCCGTTGCCGGACTGAAGGTGAGCGTCGGGATCGACACGTCGGTAATGCGATCAACCGCATCGTTTCCGTCCAAAAAACGCTCGCGGTTCTGGGCATCGCTCGCAACAGCATACGGAGCCTTGCCTGTGGGCCAAATCGGCAAATCGGTAAACGGTACGGGTCTCATGTGAAAAAATCCTATAGTTTAATTTTGATATGGATCTCAACTTGATCTAGCAAGCAGTCTATACCCATCCGGCTGAGAATGTCAATACGAGGAATTCGATAGAACAGAATCGGTCTGCGCGTCTGCACGTGAGGGTTTCTAATTCGTAATTCGTAATTCTCGCCCCCTCCTTCTTCTTGAGAAATCCCACCGCCAGTGCTAGAATACCCACATGTTTGACTCTAAATCTGAGGGGATTACGCCCAGTAACGAAGCATCGCTTTGGCAAGTCCTCCGCTTTTACATTCCCCTCGCTATACAGGCGCTTTCCCAGAGCTTGACTTATCCGCTGGTGGCCAGCATCGTCTCGCATGGACGCTTTGGTTCCATCGAACTGGCAGCTTTCGCGCAAGGTCAAGCGCTCATGTTCGTCTTCGGTGCCATCGGCGGTGGCCTCGTTACGACTGGGATGGTGTTTGGCAGAACCAAAACTGGCATGCGCAACTTCCACCAGCTCGTCATGCGCATTGCTGCCATCGTCTGCACGCTCCAGGTCATCGTCTGCCTGCCTCCCATGCACCAGATCATGTTTAAACAGTTGCTGGGCCTCGAAACCGAACTCGCTTCCGTGGCTCGCTTTACCATGCTCTTCGGCATCCCGATGCAACTGGGATTCTTCATCCGGAACAAATATCTGGTCCCACTGTACAATGAAAAGCGAAGCGGGCTCGCCAACTCGGCAACGATGGCGAGAATCTTCATCACGGCCTGCCTGTCGCCGCTATTCGTCAAACTCGGCCTCACAGGCTACGCCTGGGGACTCGTCGCGATGACGCTCCCGGTCTTCGGCGAAGTCTATCTAGCCAAGGCTTTCGCGCAACGTATTCTGGCGAATCTAAAAGACAACGAATCCGACGAGAAAGCACCACTCGCCAAACAACTCCACTTCACCATTCCGCTATCTTTCGGAGGCATCATGCTCTCGATCTCCTCGTTTATGGTGGCGGTTTTCTTGTCGCGAACCAGCAATCCCGAAATAACGCTCTCCGTGCACTACATCGTCATGGGAATTGTCAACCCACTCGGTTTCGCAGCCCTACGAATGCAATCCGTTGTCATTGGATTCCCCCCGTCTCTCTACGGCGCACGCAAAATTTTCTCCTTCGCTCTATTGGCAGGTATCGTGCTCTCATTCATCCCATTGACGCTCCAGACAACAAGCCTTTCTAACTGGTACTTTGGCTCCGTACAGAACCTACCGCCTTCCAGCATAGGATTAGCGAGAAAAATGGCACTGCTCATGACCGTGCAGCCTGTCCTGCAGGCGCTCCGTGGGCACATCGAAGGCAAGGCTGCACTTCGACGCCGACCCACTGCCATTCTTTCTGGACAAGCTGTTTACCTCGCCGCCATGGTTATCTCACTTTTTTTATTGGTTGACACGAAAATCGTTCCCGGATACTTTATAGGAGGTCTCTCGATCCTTACGGCCTTGGTTTTGTCGCTTACCACCGTGCATATCGCGTTGATATGGAACGACTTCGAAGACTCCTACGGCAGCCACAGCAAGCGCGCTCCAGCGACAGATGTTACGCAGAAATAATCGATCCCTTCAAATTAAGGACCCGTAGCGAAAATAATAAAATGCCGCACTTGACAAACGCAGACAAAATTTGATACATTTTGAATTTCCTGAAACCGAAAAAAGAGGAACGCCCTCATGGAAGCATATGCAGTAATTGAAACCGGCGGCAAACAGTATCGTGTTGAAGCCGGCCAGACGATCGAAATTGAGCGCCTTCGTGATGAAGCAGGCCAAGCTGTCGAGCTATCGACAGTCCTTGCTCTCTCCGATGGTGCCTCGCTAAAAGTTGGAGCGCCTTATGTCGATGGCGCGGTGGTGACCCTTGAAATCAAGGAGCATTTCCGCGGCTTTAAGGTCATTAACTTTAAGAAGAAGCGCCGTAAGGGCTATCACCGCAAAGTCGGCCACCGTCAAGAACTGACGCGCGCGCTCGTGAAAACAATAGCCTAACAGCTTAGAAGAGGTATTTGAAATGGCACGCAAGAAGACAGGTATTAACGGTCGCAACAGTGCCGGGCGAAGGCTCGGCGTCAAGCGTTTTGGCGGTCAGACAGTCAATGCAGGTGAAGTTCTCGTCCGGCAACGCGGAACAAAATTTCATCCGGGCAAAAACGTTTTACGCGGTCGCGACGACACCCTTTTCACCGTCGTCGCTGGCATCGTGAAGTTCGAAAAAGAGGGACGTGTTGTAACCGTCGTCCCCTTTCTCCCCGAGGTTGAAGTCGAAATCACTGAGGTCGAAGCCGCCGTCTAGAGTAGACGCGGCGTCCTCGCCGCGTTTTTTTCCTTATACGGTTGATTTCGTCCCATGATTGCCCACGGACAATCCATTCTGAAATCCCGCTCGGACGTGAGTCCAAGCGGGATCTCCGTGTTTATCCGAAAAGCTGATTTTTAGGAATTTCGTCTGTGCCCCCCCCCATTTCTATGGCTCCCCTCAGAGGGGTTACTGTCTCAGAATTCCGATCTCTCTATAGCGAGCGGTTCGGGGGCCTCCACAGCGCCTTGGCTCCCTTCATTCCGCTGGTGGCGGGTGATCGCATCATGCCGAAACTGCTCAAGGATATTGTTCCGACGGCTTGTGGCAGCGTTAAGACCATGCCACAGCTCATCGGCAAGGATCCCCAGCAACTCCGCGTCATGGCCTTAGCCCTCCAAGACCTTGGCTACCGCGAGATGAACCTCAACTGCGGCTGCCCCTGGAAGTTTGTTGCAAAAAAGGGCCGCGGTAGCGGCCTTCCTGAAAATGAAGATGATTTCCGGCGCATGCTCGAAGCGGGTTGTGAAGCGATGCCTGGCGGCTTCTCCATCAAGATTCGGCTGGGTGTGAAATCGAAAGACACCCTCGCAAAACGTGCAGCACTGATCTCCCAATTTCCGCTCCTGGAGCTTATCGTTCATCCGCGCACCGGCGTGCAGATGTACGAGGGCGAAGTCGATATCGAAGCGTTTGCCTCCGTATTGCCGCAGCTCACTGTGCCGGTGATCTACAATGGCGATATTTTTACCGTTGCCGACTACGCCCGCATCGTGACCCGTTTCCCCACCCTCGCCGGCGTGATGCTCGGGCGCGGCCTTGTCGCCGATCCGACACTCCCCGAGCAGATCTGCGCTTGGGAAACGTCCGGACGTGGCAGCGTCCCCACTCTGCCCCCAGATTATAAGCGTATTCTTTCTTTTGTTAACGAGCTGTACGCGACCTACCGCTCGACACTCTTCGGCCCCGTACCGGTACTCGGCCGCATGAAGGAATTGTGGGGATACACCCACGCCTATTTCGAGAATGGAACCACCGTCCTCCGTGCCGTCCAACGTAGCAACTCGCTCGCCGAATATGAGAAGGCAATCGAGTCGCTAGCCGTTAGCCGTTAGTTGTGCGTATTGCACAGGTAAGATGCGAAGCTGCTAAGGCCTAACACCTAAAACCTCTCTTCAACCTCTCTTCTCCCAACTCGCAACTTCTCACTCCTTCCGTTTTCTGTTAGAATTAGCATGAACAAACCCTCTCATTGAGTTGTGCCTATGAAAACAAAAACGCTCTGGCCTCTTTTTCTCTTCCTTGCTACTGCGGCAATCTGTGCTGTCGTGTTTATCGATGTCCTGCCTGTGATGTCGCTCATGCAAGCTCCAGATGGGATGCCCCCCATTGCCCCGACAAGCCTCCTCAACCGCATGCTCCCGTGGATGAGTGGGAACCAACCGAGCATCACGCACGATGACCTGCTTCGCGTCTTCCCGTTCCTCGTTTATCACGAGCTGAGCTTCATCGTCTCGACTGCGCTTCTCGCACTCGCTATGGGCGTGTATCTCCGCGTCATCGGCTTACCCATCCTTGCATGTTGCGCGGGTGGTCTCGCCATGGCATTTTCTGGGTACCATTTTACCCTGTTCAATGCAGGCCATCGGGGCTACTTCATCATGATGCCCTACGCAATATTCATGTTCGCCTTAGTAGAACGTTGCCTTAGGAATCCACGATGGTTTCACTTCGCGTTGATTCCTTTTTGCGTGGTCGCCGGCTTGTCAACCCAGCCCGATGTGTTCGCGATGATCGTCATGATTCTCGCAGTGTATGCTATTTTCCGCCTTATCTACATCACTTCGAAAATCGGATTCGCCTCCTACCTAGCAGGAATGTGGAAAAAGCTCCTCTTCGGCATCGCCATCTTCCTGATCATGCTCGCCTTAGTCGGCTACAACACGATCCATCATGTGATCACGGTCACGCTCGCAGGACGTGACAAGCAACTGGCGGAGCTAACGGCTCCAACCCCCAATAAGCCAGCCGAAAGCAAAACCGCCGCGGAACTCGACGCCGAAAAACAAGCACAGTGGATTTTCGCCACCAACTGGAGTCTTCCTCCTGAAGCGATGGTTGAATTCATCGCCCCCTGTCTGCGGGGACTCGATACCGCCAACCCCAAGGGGCCGTATTGGGGCCGCCTCGGCCGCTCCATAGACTGGGAGCAGTCGCAACAAGGCTTTGGCAACTTCCGTCAGCATTCCCTGTACCTAGGCGCCGTACAATGCGCCATCGCGCTCTATGCCGTCATGGTGGCGGTAATTTTTAGCTTCAGCAAACGAAAGCGCTCCCCTTCGGGCGAAGCATCTCGACGCGATCCGCTCAACAGCATGACCCTATTTTGGCTGGGCGTCTTTGTTGTCAGTCTCTTGTTGGCTCTGGGCCGATACGCACCATTCTATAAACTCTTCTATGCTATCCCGATCCTAGACAAGGTTCGCGCACCGGTCAAATTTGTTCATCTTGCGGAGATCGCCGTCTCGGTTCTCTTTGCTACGGGCATCGCACGTCTTTTGAACGCCACCGCAACCCAAAACGAAAAGAAGCTGAGACTCGCCGGGCGCATTGCCATGATCGTTACCGTGCTGGTTGCCGCCCTATGCGTCGGAGCAAGCCTCTCATTCAGCATGGAGGCGCATGCTGGAACGTGGTCACTTCTCGGCATTCCAGCAGGCGCACTCCACCAAACACTCGCCGCCCTCTATAAAGGTGCTTTCATGCGCGCAGCGTGGATGCTTGTGATCGCCGCTGTCGCCCTCGGCATGACGTCCTTCGCCGATGCCAGCAAAAAGGCGGCCATTGCCAGCGCCTCAGTCCTCCTACTCATCTTCGCCTCCGTGTTCGATATGGCAGAGGTTGGGCGACGCTACGTCGTGATGCAAGATCTGACCTCGAAATTCGCAGCGAACCCCGTGCTCGAGTCCATGCGAAAGCAGGGACCGCTCGATGGACGTGCCTATTCTTATCTCCAGTTGACAAACCAGCTCATCCCTGGGAACGTTCCGTTCGTCGAAACGCTCTCCATGGCCAGCGTGCTCAGCATGGATCCTTTTGCAAACGAGGGTCCCGATTCCGCGCAGGTCAAAGCCTACATGGCATTCAAGGACGATCTCGTCAAGCGCTGGAAATACTGGGGTGCCGAGGCGGTGTTTGCCCAGCCCAAAGTTGCGGCCGAGATGTCACGCGCGGGCATGGTAAAACTCACGGGACTTTACGATTTCGATCCGCAGATGCGCCTCGTCACACCCCCCTCGCTTAAAAGCGCTCAAGTCGCGGTAGTCGAGCCAGTGGGCATGATCCCCGCAGTCGCCCTGTTTCATGGATGGCGCGTCGCGGATGCAGACGATGCGCTTTCGCAAATCGCCGCTAGCGACTTTGACATCGACAAGCAGATCGTGGTCACCGGCACCGGAATTGACGCACACGATTCTGACGAGAAATACACTCCCGCCACATGGGTTGAGACTCCGCTTGAAACGCGTGGCAACAAGGCCGTAATCAAGGTCACCGCAGAAAAGTCAGGAATGCTCTTCATCCGTGAGAACACGATGCGACATACTAAGCTGGCTGCAACGGTAAATAATAAGAAGACACCCATCTATAAAGCCAACGGCATTTTTCTCTGCCTGCCAGTTGAAGCTGGTGAATCGACAGTCGTGCTTCGTCCCTACCTCTCCGCGACCGCTATCGTCGGCACGATAGCCGCCCTCGCATTCGCAATTTTCGCCCTCGTCTCTTTCACGAAATTTGAGAAGTCCCAAGAGAAATGAGGGGGCAAAAGAAAGGCGAGTGGCGAGAGAACATCGATTCGTTCGATTGCGCCGATTCTATCGATTTTCTGCGTTAACTTTTGGATATTCATCTCTACCGCGGCGCCTCAGGGGAACGGGTTTTCTCACCCACTAGGGCCTAAGGCCTAAAACCTAGCACCTTCTCTCTCCCCACTAGGGCCTAAGGCCTAAAACCTAGCACCTTCTCTCTCCCCCTAATTCATAATTCGTAATTCTCTCCCCGCTAAGGCCTAAGGCCTAAAACCTAGCACCTCTCTCTACTCTCAATTCGTAATTCGCAATTCATAATTCGTAATTTTTTACTAGCGACTTCCTAAAGCCAATCCGCCGCGCGTGATGCTAGGAAGTCTGCCAATCCCACACCGCCGCCACCCACAAGGATCTTGCGGGTCACGGTATGGTTCCGAGCGAACAGCGCTATCCCGGGAAGTGAGGTGGGGGAACGTCCGCTCTTAACCTCGAATGCCGTTAGTTTTTCGCCACGCGCCAGCGCGTAGTCGATCTCATACTGCCGATCGTTCCAGTACGAAAGCGCGCAAAGCCCATCAAGCGTCGCCGTGTGGAGATGATTCCCAACCGCCGTTTCAACCAATCGTCCCCACTTCTCTGGGCGGCCCCGCCAATCCGAAAAGGACGCGTCCGTCATGGCTGTGACCAGAGCGGTGTTCAACGCGAGCAGCTTCGGACTCGAAGCCCGCTGGCGAAGCGTACTACCGGAATACTTGGGTAATCCGCGGAGGAGTCCCGCCATCTCAAGAAGCCAGAGGTAATGGGCAAGCGTGGTCGTGTTACCGACGTCTTGGAGCTGTCCGGTCATTTTTTGAAAAGAGAGAATCTGTCCGGAATGAGACATGCCACAGAGAAACAAGTTGCGCAACAACGCCGGCTTCAGAACGGTGTTGAGCATCAGAATATCTTGTGAAAGCGTTGCTTCCACAATTGAGTCCCGAATGTACTGCCGCCAGCGCGGCTCGTCTGCGATCAGCACGGCGGCACCGGGATATCCCCCGAAGTAGAGATACTGCTCGAGAGAGAAACCAAAAGCATCGCGCATCTCCGGATACGACCAATGGGGAAGACGCAACATCTCGAACCGGCCTGCAAGACTTTCGGTCAAGCCTTTCTGCACCAGTAACTGCGAACTCCCCAGCAAAACGACGCGGACATCCCGACCCTCCGCCGTATCCTCATCCCAAAGTCGTTTGACCGACTCGGGCCAGTCCGGCAGCTTCTGAATCTCGTCAAGCACGAGAACAACGCTCCCTCCTGAACGGACGCCCTGCCGTGCGACCTCCCATTGCTGCTCGATCCAGACCGCGCCGGAACCTCCCACTGCATCCGCGCTCGCATAGTGAGAAGGGCAAGCACAAGCCTTCAGAGCCTGACGAATCAGCGTCGTCTTGCCTACCTGCCTCGGCCCTACGAGAACCTGCAAGAACCCACGCGGCTCTACAAGCCTCGCCACAAGTGTCCCAAAAAGTGCTCGTTTAAACATAACAATTCTCCATAAATAACGTTTTGCTCAATCCACATCAACAATTTACTCAATGCACCGTGATATTTTACTCAATCCATTTCCAATATAGCACAGAATCTCCGCCAGCCGCAAGAAAAATGAGGAACGAGTGGCGAGTGGCGGCGTGACTTGGTGACTTGGTGACTTGGTGACTTGGTAAAGAAAAAGCTGACACGTTGACGTTTTGACCCTTTGAGACTTTGACGCAGACGAGCACCCCTCCCCGCTAGGGCCTATGGCCTAAAACCTAGCACCTTCTCTCTCCCCCCCAATTCATAATTCGTAATTCGTAATTCGTAATTCCCCCCCCCCCCACTAGGGCCTAAGGCCTAAATCCTAACCCCTTCTCCCCCCGCACCCCCAATCACCTTCTTCTTCCATCCTGTCGTCAGTGGATTCACCATCGCCACTCCTTTATAGGCGGGCATTTCATCACTCCCATTGTAAACAACCACGCCGTCATGACAATTTTTGAATTCTGAGCGAAAAAAATCAATGCCAGCCACGAACGAGGTGGAAAAAGTTGCAGCCGATTTAATCTCTACTGGGATCAACATTCCCTGGTGCTGCACGATCAGATCGACTTCACGCCCATACTTATCACGGTAGAAATACAAATTAACGTCTAGATGTAAAGTGCTATTTTCAATTTAGACATTTGTCGGCTATTTTTTCTTGGATAAAATACTGGCATCATGCCAAAACAACCACTCGTGCCAAACCTAGGGTCTAGTACTAGCACATTTGTAGGCAGGGCGGTCAGCCCCTGACCGCCGCGGACGCGACGAGGTGGCGTCCCTACCCTGCTTCGCAAATCCTCGTCAACGGGGTCTGGGCACTCCCGCGCTCAGGTGAGCACAAGCGAAGCACAGTACAGCGAGGGCTGTGAACTCGATGTTTGAAGCAGCAGGCTTGTAATGCCTGCTGCACGGGAAGCATACGCCGCAGGGGAACGGGGTTTATTACCCGTTGCATCACGGACAAGAATGTCCGTGCCCCCAGAAACGCCACGCCCTGTAGCTGCGATCGGTGATCGCGGCCCCTTCCGGGTTCGCCGAACCCAGCTACAGGGGAGAAGTAGCGAGTTGTGAGTTGCGAGTTGGCGAACGCTGATCGCGGAGAAGTAGCGAGTTGTGAGTTGCGAGTTGTGAGTTGCGAGTTTGCGAACGCTGATCGCGGACCCTTTGCGACCTTGCGTTAAAACGCTTCCCCACCCGCACCCAATTTCGTAATTCGTAATTCTCTCCCCGCTAGGGCCTATGGCCTAAAACCTAACCACTCTCTCCACTCTCAATTCGTAATTCGTAATTCGTAATTCGTAATTCGTAATTCTCTCCCCGCTAGGGCCTAAGGCCTAAAACCTAGCACCTCTCTCTACCCCTAATTCGTAATTCGTAATTCGTAATTCGTAATTCTCTCCCCGCTAGGGCCTAAGG
>CAZUAY010000054.1:885-6323 GCA_964618405.1 uncultured Lentisphaerales bacterium | reverse complement strand
CCTAAAACCTAGCACCTTCTCCCCGCACTCAATTCGTAATTCGTAATTCATAATTCAAAACACGTGAAATCGTTGACCTTAAAACAAGATATCGTTGACTTACATACGTGTAAATCGTTGACTTTCATAATGAGAACGAGTAATCTTTCCTCCATGGATCACTATTACAGCCGATTGATTGAAAAACACCTTGTGGAATTGATGCACGAGTTGCCAGCTATTGCTATCGATGGCCTAAAAGGCATAGGAAAGACAGCTTCGGCCACTCGCCTTGCCCAGACCGTCTTCGAACTAGATAAGGAAGGTGATGCAATCCTTGTCGCCAATAGCATATCGCGACTTGGGACATCTCCACGTCCCGTGTTGATCGATGAATGGCAGAAGATCCCTCAGGTCTGGGACTTCGTGCGTCGGGAAGTCGACGCAGGCGCACCAGCCGGAGCATTTCTCCTGACAGGCTCTATCGCCAATGCAGATGTGAACATTCATTCCGGAGCCGGCCGGATCCTGAAGACTCGTATGTTCCCGCTTTCCCTCGCAGAACGAGGACTCTCCATCCCGACCGTGTCCCTAGGCGCCATGCTAGCAAGTAAAAGCCCTTTCGCACTGCCCATTGCAGGCGAAACCGAGATCCGATTTGAACAGTATATGCAAGAGATTGTCGCCTCAGGCCTGCCTGGGTTGCGGCGGTTTTCTCCATCGGCCAGAAACCGGATGATGGATTCCTATCTGGCAAGCATGCTCTCTCACGATTTTGTTCAGCAGGGAATCCGGCTTCGTCAGCCCCAAACGCTTATGCGTTGGCTCAGGGCGTATGCCGCCGCCGTCTCGACCGATGCGGGTTATACCGAAATCCTAGACGCCTCTACGCCCGGTGAATCCGCCAAACCTGCAGCCAAGACGACCATCGCCTACCGCGAAGCACTTGAAAATCTTTGGCTAATAGACGAGATTCCCGCGTGGCTGAACGGAACGGACTATCATGCTCGGCTCAAGCGTACTCCCAAACATTTTCTTGCAGATCCGGCCTTTGCCGCCTACTTACTGAACATCGACAGCGCCAAAATTCTGGATCCGTCCTCGGTGGAGACTGGCTTTGATGCCAAATACGGAAACATCGTCGGACGCCTTTTCGAATCGCTTATCCAACTAAGCCTTCGTACGTATGCGACCGTAAACGGTGCCACACTCTCCTTTCTGCGAACCCAGAGCGGACATCATGAAGTCGACTTTATCGTTCAACGCGGAAATCACGTCGTCGCGGTAGAAGTCAAGCTGTCGCCTTCCGTCAAGGACGACGACGTGCGCCATCTCCTCTGGCTCAAGGAGATCATGGGGGCGGATCTATCCGATGCCGTCGTGCTCACCACTGGAAACCTGGCCTACCGCCGCCGGGATGGCATCGCCGTGGTTCCCGCCGCATTGCTTGGCGCATGACCTCTTTAGACTCTCAGCCGCGGTAGTGGCGCCTCTGTTTGCGAGAGGTCTCTTATTGGATAGGGAGGTTCCTTGTTGGCTGTTGGATATTCACCGCTAAAGAGCTGACCCTTTGACGCTTTGATACTTTGACGCAGACGAGCACCCTCTTGCCCCCCTTGCGACCTTCGCGCCCCCTTTGCGCCCTTTGCGTTAAAAAGCTTATCCACTCCCAATTCGTAATTCATAATTCGTAATTTGTAATTCAACAGTTTCCTCTCGGGGTCGATTTCGTCGATGTGTCGATTACGTCGATAACCTCCTCGCGGCTCTCCTCTCCTCGCGGATAGCAAGATAGCAAGATAATCATTGACAACATCTGTGAACACAGATATATTTGTGCACACAAATAAAGGGGGGTGTTTCAGCATGAAAAAAAATGATGCCATATTTCTGAACCGAGTCGACGAGATTCTACGTCAACGTGGCTTCGTACCTAAACAAAATCAGCAGTCGGTACCCTTTGACCTAGCTTATCAAAAACAAGACGACCGTTTCGTGATCGAAGCCAACGTGGTCTCCATCTATCGATCACGCGAATTCCGCGCTTTGATCGGAGATGCCATCCTGCGATTTCAGGCTTCCAACCTAGAAAAGTCGGTTCGTCTGATGTTGGTTGTCGAATTCAGACGGATGGGACGCGACGCCGAGGCCGACCTAAAGGAATACGCAGACAAGTTCCTTCCCAGCCTATGTTGGATCCTAGCATCACGGGATGGGGATATTCGGCTGCATCTCGCGCCAGACATTAACGAGCTCATCCAAGCTGAAAGGCCTCGGCGCGTAAGCAGTGTGCCGGCTCGAGCTGTTAGTAGCCGAGCACTCTTTTCCCCGAAAAGCCAATGGCTGTGGAAATCCATCCTGCTACCCGGAATCGATCCTCGTTACTGGTTCGGGCCCAACCATTCACCTCGTTCAAGCGCAGAACTCATCCAGTGCTCTGACGTTTCGCAATCCGTTGTATCATCCTTCGTTTCTCGGGCGGAGGACGCAGGCTTTCTCAGTCGCGAGAGGGACACTTTCACGGTTCTCAACCACCGCGAGTTACTCGACGACTGGGTCCACGCTCTCAAACACAGCCGTCGCCAGGTCGTCGATGTTCGTCCGCTGTACGGCGACGTGCCAGAGGCCGAGTTACTAGCAAATCTCCGGAATTACTGCAGGAAGACAACGAAGGTTTCTGAGAACCCGCCTGTCATCGTCGGCTCGCACTTAGCCTGCCACCTGCTTGGGCTAGGGCGCTCCAACCAGCGCAGTGCTAAGCTCTACATAGGAGCCGTTCCCATCGAAGAGGTCATGGCGGCCTTGGAACTCGTCCCCGTCACAAACGGTGAAGGCTTACTTTCGATCGAGGTCGATGGGATATCCGACAGCATCGGCCGAGGGTGCGTCATGGTGGACGGAGTACCCGTGGTTGATGCGCTCCAATGTTTCCTCGACGTGCGTCCATCCCCCGCACGCGGCCGAGAGCAAGCCGATTTCATCTACGAGCACATTCTTCAACCCCACTTTGCGAGGAGGTAAGCATGCTTTTCAGCGATCAGGCATTCAACGATTTCTTCAAGCGGACAGTCACGACCATAGCCCCCTATGCCGACTCCCTTGTGTACATCGGCGGGTGCGCCAACGCACTCTACCGACATCATCCATCGGCATCGCGGCCTTGGCCGACCTACCTCGGCACGATGGACGTGGATTTAGCACTTCCCCAAAGGCTGGAAGTCCCAACAAGAACCAAGCCGTTGTCCGAACTGATGAAACAAGCTGACTTTGTTGAAGAGAAATACGGAGGAACAGACATGCCCGTCATCAAGTATAATCTCAATGAGAAGCACGCGTCGGGGATGAGAGGGGCTGAGATAGAGTTCCTCTGTCCCCTGTCAGGACTGAAGGGCTCGCGTAGCTCGCACACACCAACTTCCACTCAGGTACAGACCGGACTGTATGCTCAGCCGTTACGTTATCTCGAACTGCTCTTATTCCGTCCTTGGCAAGTGAACATGCACGATATCGCCGGATTTGAGGATATCGCCGGACTTTACGTCCGCATTCCGAATCCTTCCGCTTACGTAATGCAAAAGGTGCTCATCCGAGAGCAGGGACGTCCGATCGAAAGCATGGCTAAAGATTGCTACTACATCTATGAGGTCTCCGTCATTTTTCGTCAGGCAATGGACAACCTACACGAAGAGTTCCAAGCGCTCAATAGTGAGTTCAATACGAAGTGGTCTAAGAACTTCAAGTCTGCGCTTCAACAACTGTTTGCGACCGAAACATCGGAAGGTGTCACATCGGCCGTCCGCATCCACGAATCAGCCGACGTCCCCCCGAGAGAAAGAACTCAGACGAATCCCGAAATGATCTATCGATCCGTACAAAAGCTAATCGAAGCTTTTTCCTTGCGCACCTTGCGTTAAAAAGCTTACCCACCCACACCCAATTCGTAATTCATATTTCGTAATTCCTCTCTCCCCACCTGGCTCCGCCGCCAAGCCCTGGGAACGCGGAGCTCCGTACTCGCCCCGCCACCCACAAAGCCACCCGCAAAGCAACTTTCAAACTTGCAACTTTCCAACTTTCAACTCGCCGCCTCGCGGCGCACCCACCCAAGCCCTTCCCACTTCCCACTTCTCACTTCCCACTCGGCGTAGCCGCACCCCTATCCCCTCATGCTGCGTAGCAGCGCTTCATGCCGTAGGTGCTTCATTCCGCCACTCCTGTGGCGACGCGCTTCATGCTGCAAAGCAGCGCTTCATTCGCCGCTTCAGCGGCGTCCCACCGTCCCTGTCCGTCCCTGTCAGTCCGTGCATGTCCGTGCCAGTCCGTGCTTGTCCCTGCCAGTCCGTGTTCGTCCGTGTCGTCACCCACTCGGCGAAGCCGCCCACTTGCCACTTGTCACTTGTTACTTGTTACTCGGCGCAGCCGCTTCATACTGCGTAGCAGTGCTTCATGCCGTAGGCGCTTCATTCCGCCACTCCTGTGGCGTCGCGCTTCATGCTGCAAAGCAGCGCTTCATTCGCCGCCATAGGCGGCGCTGAGAGCTCAACCCCAATCCACTTCCCGAACATTTCCAAGCTTCGCCGGCAATCCACAACAACATCGAAAATTCGTCCGTACGCCACAGAAACCAGTTTCGCCTGTGGAAACTTAAGTTGGTAATGAAGGCCACGAAGCACATTGCCATGCGAAAAAGACATATTAATCTGCACAAAATCGCTCGCAATTCCATTCGCGCGATACGTGTCATTTCGGTTAACCTCCTTGAAATAGCCGCGACTATCAGAGAATACACGCGGTCGACAAATCACCACACCCGGCAAATCACTGGGACCACGGGCATCCCTGCCCGTATATACGCAAAGCCCACCTGCATAGTTGAACCCCAGCAACTTTCCAACTTGCAACTTTCTAACTGCAAACTCGGCGAAGCCGCCTTCATGTTGCGTAGCAACGCTTCATTTCTTCATACTGCGTAGCAGTGCTTCATGCTGCGTAGCAGCGCTTCATTCCGCCACTCCTGTGGCGCCCACCCTGGAGGGCGTGCAGGCCTCTGCCGCCGTTCATCCCAAGTCTCAGAAAAGCAACTTTCCAACTTGCAACTTTCTAACTTTCAACTCGCCGAAGGCGTCCACCCCCAGCCCTGGAGGGCGTGCAGGCCTCTGCCGCCGTTTCCGCACAGCAAAGTAACGCAAGCTTCCAGCTTGTCTAGCCGCACCCAAGTCAGTACAGCGGGGGCTCCGAACCCGCTGCCCATTCGGCGCAGCCGCTTCATGCTGCATAGCAGCGCTTCATGTTGCGTAGCAACGCTTCATACTGCGTAGCAGTGCTTCTTGCTGCAAAGCAGCGCTTCATTCGCCCGCCCCAGCGGCGCAATTACCTATTCCGTCTCCAATCGTTTTTTGATAAGATCAACCCCAACAATTACCCCTTAAACCCTTCCCATAACGAGATCGTCTCATGTC
>CAZUAY010000054.1:0-875 GCA_964618405.1 uncultured Lentisphaerales bacterium | reverse complement strand
TGTCAACTCCCCAAGCCGCCCCCTACTCATCCGCCAGCTACCAAAAAGCCTGCGACTTCCTCGGCGAATCCGTCTGCAAATCTCTCGGCCTCTTCGTCATACCCGACAACTTCGTCCTCTCCGTCGTCATCCCCGTCTACAACGAAGAAAAAACACTCGCCACCATCCTCAAAGCCGTCACCGACGTTCCCATCAAAAAGCAAATCATCCTCGTCGACGACTGCAGCACCGACAACTCCAAAGCCGTCATGCAGGAACTCGCCGACCACTACAAAGACGATCCCCGAAACACCCTTTCACTTCAATACCACGAAGTCAACAAAGGCAAAGGTGCTGCACTCCGCACCGGATTTGCACACATCACAGGCGACGTCGTCATCATCCAAGACGCCGACCTCGAATACAACCCCACTGAATACCCCATGCTGCTCAAGCCCATCATCGATGGCAAAGCCGACGTCGTTTACGGCAGCCGCTTCCTCGGAAATCGTGCGCATCGTGTCCTCTACTTCTGGCATTCCGTCGGCAATAAATTTCTAACAACGCTTTCCAACTGCTTCACCAACCTCAACCTCACCGACATGGAAACGTGTTACAAACTCTTCCGACGCGAGTGTATCCAAGAAATCCTTCCGAACCTTCAGCAAGATCGCTTCGGCTTCGAACCCGAAGTTACAGCCGCCGTTGCTAGAAAAGGCTTCCGCATCTATGAAATGGGAATCAGCTATTCTGGACGCACCTATAAAGAAGGCAAAAAGATCGGTTGGAAAGACGGCGTCAAAGCCATCTGGTGCATTCTCAAATATGGAACTTGGTCAAAGCCTTAAATGCACCTCTCTGCTTCTGGAAATGCATCATGAAAAAACTCTACTCCC
>CAZUAY010000053.1:0-16746 GCA_964618405.1 uncultured Lentisphaerales bacterium | reverse complement strand
CTACCTAGAGTAAGAATTTTACCCACAGATTTCGAGTATGTGGTAGGGCGGTCAGACCCCTGACCGCCGCGGACGCTACGGGGTGCATCCCTACCCAGCTCCGCATCCCAGCCTTCGAGTATCCCAAACAATAAGGGCTATAGACCCTAGCTATAGATTATCGGGGCAAGGAGTAATTGCGGAGCCTCAACTCAGCTATACCCGCACACACTCTGTAATAAGCCCCCCGTGCCTGATCGATTGCGAATGCGGATTACGGGCGCGGTCTGTGTAGGTAAAAAAGAAGTAATCGGTCAGCCATTGGGGGGAGGGGTGACCGATTACGTGGCAGGGAGTGATTGATGTTGACTTTAACACAAAAAAGTATATAGTACACCCTCATGAAGAAGGGTAAGTCCAAACGAGCGACGATAGAAGAACTCGCGGCGCACTGCGGTGTGAGCACGATGACCGTAGCACGTGCCTTCCGACCGGATCAACCGGTTTCCGCTGCGACACGGCGGAAAGTACTCGAAATGGCCGAAGCGGTCGGCTTTCAGCCACGCGCGCGCATGGGGAGACCACGACACGCGAAGTCGGACAAACGAATCTGCGTAGAGGTCATCGTCGGGATGACCGTGCATTCCATGTTCTATTCAGAACTGCTCATGGTTGTCGTACGCGAGCTGGCTGCGAAAGGACACGATTGTATTGTCCGATCGGCGGACGGGGGATTTGAGGAATTCGTTGCGTTGTGTGAGGTGTTGCGTGTCACGCCCCCCGCTCAGACTCTGGTGGTGGGGTATCTGCCGTCAGCGCAACTTCGCGCGCTACTTGAAGTCCGTCCAGAAGCCGTCCTCGTTGACCATACCGGCGATCCTGAACTCGAGTTGCCTTGCTCCTCGATAGCATTCGACAATGCTGAAGCGGCTCGCATCGCGACACGGCATCTCATTGCATTGGGGCGGAAACGTATTTTATTGGTCAACGGTTTCTCTGGGCACTATTTCTCTCGCGACGTGGAGTCTGGGTATCGGGAAGCGTTGGCACATGCGGGGATACGTGCGGACCCTGACCTCATCATGGAGACAAACTTTACGGTTGAACTCGCTGTCTCTCAAGTCGACCAAGCCCTCAAGGGTGGGTTGCGCTTTGATGCGATATTCACAAGCGATGAAATGGCCATCGGTCTTCTCCACTTGCTCCATCGTCACGGAATTTGTGTTCCGAACGACGTGGCGGTGGTCGGGTGCGATGGATTGGCATTCGGGCGGTATACGGTGCCGCCGCTTACAACCGTGTTCCTCGATCAAGGGCGACTTGGAAGAACAGCCGTTAAGCATGTTCTCGATAAGGATCGTTCTGAAGAAGCATGTTGTAGTATTCGGCTACGTCCCTGTTTGGAGCAGCGGGAAAGTACGTAGACAATTGAACAAAAAAGTGGAGAATCAATATGAAGGTAGATATCTTGCGTCAATATGACTCTGAACTGGTTACACTAGAAGCTGGCAACAGTGCGGTTCACGTCTCGCCTGGGCTACAAGGCCGGATTTTCTGCACGATCAACGGACAATTAATTCATCGGCTCGATGAGGAAAAATTAGCGAATCCCGTGCCCAACGCATTCAACAATCTGGGCGGAAATTCATTATGGCCAGCACCTGAAGGTGGCTTGTTTGCATTTAACTATCCGCCTGATGGTAGCGGATGGTACGTGCAAGAAGGCATTGCCAGTAGCCCCGCCAGGATCGTATCCGAAGACGCCTTAACGGCCACCATCCGAAAAGACATCCTCCTCATCAACCGGAAGGGTACCGCCGCTTCTGTCGAATTCATCCGCACAGTAAGTCTGCGTGCGGACTCGCTCTGGGCCTCTGATTTGCCGGATGACATTTCTTTGCTACATTACGAAACGGAGGACATCCTCTCGCCACGTTCACTGCATGCGCCTACCGATTTTTTGTTGGCTGCTTGGTCGCTGGAGCAGTTCCCTGGGGGTAACGGCGTAACGGCTTTCACCTGTGTCGCGGATACGGCGAACGCAATCAATGCCGACTACTACGGCGCGCTTCCTCAAGCCCCTGTTGTTGACGGATCGCTTGTTTCCGTTCCGCTAGGCGGCACGGATCGTTTCCAGATCGGGATTCCTGTCGCAGCCGGTCCCCGGCTGATCGGCGCGATTGACCCCACCAACGGTTATCTGATCATTCGGTTTACCCCGCGCTGTGAGGGACGCTATTTCAACATCGCAGATAACGATCAGCCCAAGGGTCCAGATTCGGCGGCTGACATGTACAGCGTGTTCAATGGTGGCGCGCTTGGTTTCTACGAGCTCGAAACGATTGCCCCTATGCAAATCAACGACTCAACGGTAGGAGCATCGAACCTCAAGAGCGAGACACTTATTTTTACCGGTTCAGAAAATTCGTTGAAAACGGTCATGCATCAAATCGTTTCAAAATCAGGAGAACACTCATGAGCAAAACAGCTAGTCTATCACCCACTGTCGTCTTTGGATTCGACATGGAAACCGATGTCGGCAGCTTCACCCCGTTCTATGAAGGTCTTGTTCATGGTACACCGGTGATTCTCGACATCTTAAAACGTCACGACATCACGGCCACCTTTTATTTTACTGGCGACAGCGTGCGGAAAGAACCGGCTGTGGCAGAACAAGTGAAGGTGGCCGGACACGAGATCGGTTGTCACACACTGTTCCATGAAACCATTGGCGACCCTCTCTTTCCGATTGCTGGCATGACGCCAGTTTTGCCCGAAGAAGTCCCCCATCGTCTTGCGCTTGCCACGGAATGGGTGGAGGAAGCAACAGGTGTGCGCCCGGTCTCGTTCCGAGCACCGCGCCTGTTCGGTTCGACATCCATGGTCAATGCTCTGAACGATCTCGGCTATCTGACCGATGCGACGTATCCGATGTATTTTTTCAAGGAGCGGCTCTCCCCGTATCATCCGAGCCGTGAGGACTGGACGAAGGAAGGCGATCTCAACATTGTCGAGCTCCCCAATTTCGGCGATCTCTCGATGGAGTCGCACGACGAGTACGGACGCGACAGAGACCAATGGCCCCTGTTCAGGACGGAGTCGGCCGAGGCGCTGATGACGCATATTGATGGTTATATGGGGTACTGCAAGGAACGCAATGTTGCGCCGTTCCTCTGTTTCTATTTCCATCCGTGGGAATTCCACGAGATGCCACAAGGCGACATCCATTTTGGCGAGGGCACCGTACGCCCTGACCACTTTATCGTTAAGAACTGCGGAGCCTACGCGGCCGAGCAGCTTGAACGATTGATCGAAGCGTTGAAATCGCGGGGTTCGCGATTTGTGCAGGCCAAAGATATGGCAGGCAAGTCCACAGGTGTGTAAGTTCAGAAAAACCATAAACAAGGAGAATACAGATATGAAGGGCAAAGTTTATATTCCAGCAAAGGAATATGGAGAGAGAACCGATCGCGCCGCTAAGCTGATCGCAGCGGCAGGTCTTGATGCGTTGATCGCAAATTCGAATGAAGCGGATTTCGCCAACGTTCGCTATTTCAGCGGCTTCTGGTCGCTGTTCGAAGTCGGTGGCGTGGCGATTGCACCCTCGGGCAAAGTGGCACTCTTATGCGGTCCGGAATCAAAAGAATTCGCACGCAAATGGTCGCCGGTCGAGAACATCCACCGCATGGCTGAATACCGTGAATCCGCCGATCCAAGTTTCCCAGGTGCGGCGTTCAGCAAGTTCAAAGATGTCTTCGATTCGATCGGCGTGACGAACCCCAAGCGGATCGGCGTCGCCGGCTGGCTGGTGACGAGCGTTGACCTGTATCAGGCGATTCAGCGCGCTTTTCCCGATGCGGAAATCGTGAAGTCCGACGACTTGGTCACATCGCTACGCCAGATCAAGTCCGAAGCCGAATTGGCTTGCTTGCGCGAAGCATTCCGTATTTCGGAGATCGCGGTTGATGAGGTATTGGGCAAGATTCGTCCGGGCATGACCGAACTCCAGGTGGTCGGTATCGCACAAAACGCGATCTACGCTAATGGTGGAGAACATGAAGCGCATAGCCTTTATGCCTTCTGTGGTTCCTCGACCAACAACGCCATTTCGCGTCCGACGCATCAGCTCATCGAAAAAAATAAGATGATCCAGATCAACATTGGTGCTCGCGTTGACGGCTATTCACCGTCCATCGGGATCCCCTTCGTGATCGGAAAAATGAGCGCCGAACAGCGCAAGCTCGTTGAGTTTGGTCTGGAAGCCCATTTCAAGACTCGCGAATGGATCAAGGCTGGCGTCGTTGCTGGTGTCGTTGCCCGCAACTATCTGGCGTTCTTCAAGGAGCGCGGTTTTGCCGAAAACTTCATGTACGGCCCCTGTCATGGACTGGGCATGCTCGAAGTGGAGCGTCCTTGGATGGAAACCACATCTGAATATCTGCTTGAGAAGAACATGACCTTCCAGATCGACTCGTTCGTGAAGAGCAACGATTTTGGTCTGCGTTGGGAGACCGGCGGAGCGGTGACCGAAGCAGGGCTTGATCTCTTCTCGGACAAGCTAAAGGGAGTCGTCGAACTGTAATCTCTGTGTGCCTGCCTGAGCGAGTACCCTCGCAGTCAGGCAGGCACGCTTACTCGAGTCCGGAAAACTCCAAACTCCAAAACTCCAAAGCGCAAGATCAAGAGTTGACATACAAGGGTAGTTTTTGGTAGATTGTACAGGTCCCCATCATAGGGCGTGATAGCCAAGCGGTTAGGCAGAGGACTGCAAATCCTTCTAGATCGGTTCGACTCCGATTCACGCCTCCATTTTACCGACTCGTTTACGGGTCGGTTTTTTGTTTTCAAATTCGGTGAATGATTTAGATCCATGACTTGGGGTTGGTAATCGGTCAGTCGCCGGGGTTGGGCAGACAGAGGAGCACCACCCACTCGACCGATTACAGTAGCGAGTAGCGAGTAGCGAGTTGCGAGTTGCGAGTCTCCATCAGCCCCAACCACGAGGTCGGGGACGTGTATCTGGGCGAAAGGGATGCCGTTACGGAAGATCTGAGAAGTCCTCCCTGGATGTGTCCGCGTATTCATTCTGCCACTCGCCACTGATGACTCGCGACTCGCAACTGTAATCGGTAAGTCAACGGGGGCGGGGTCAAGGCCTGTTCTTTGGGGCTTTCCACTCAAACCCCGGCGACTGACCGATTACTCATGGGGTTGTTGACAGGTGATTATGATTTGTGCTATTTTTCAATCGGTTCGTCGGATAGTGTCTACGCTTGGCTTACTGATTAATGATACAGGGTTGTAATTTCGCAAACCATCCTTCGAATAAGTCACCGAACAACGCGAAGTTACCCTTGAAAGTATCCGTATGGGATACGCTAACGTTTAACATGCAACCCCTCTGCCAAGGTTTGGTGGAGGTTTTCAAGAACCTCGAACACCAAGATGGAGGATCGGAAGATGCAACACATAACGTTTCGATTGGCCTTTTACGTTTGTCTGGCGATAGGCGGGCTTACCTGTTCGGCGGCGACGCATTTCGTTGTCCCGCCAGGAACCGCGGGCGTGGCACCGGCCGCCCCTTACACCAGTTGGGAAACCGCCGGCACCTGTGTCGTGGAAGTGGTCAACGCCGCTCTGGCCAATGCTGCCCCGCGGGTGGTACGGCTTGCGGCGGGCACCTACTACCCAACCAACACGGTCAACATCACGGCAGGTCTGCGGCTTGAAGGCGTGGACGGAGCGGAGGTGACGATCCTGGATGGCACCCATGCCGGGGGGAGCCGCGGGATCTCCATCACGACGGATAATTATTATACCGATGACAACCTCCGGCAGCAGGTCGCAGGGCTGACGATTCGCAATTACGTCAGCGATGCGAGTGGCGCCGGCCTTTCCGCAAGCGGGATTCGACGCTTCGATGTACGGATCGAGGATTGCGTGTTCGAAGCTAACGACAGCGATACGTACGGCGGCGGCATCGCTATCTATCTCAGCCGGGTATTGGTCCTTGCAGATGTGAAGGTGCTCGTTACCAACTGCGTGTTCCGTGCAAACGTGTCACGGACGCACGGAAGCGGAATGGGGATTTTTTCCACGTACGGCCGGGTGGACATCGCGGATTGCGTTTTTGAGGACAATACCAACGCCAATTATGGCGGCGCGTTGAGTTACTCTCCTGAGAAACGGATAGACCGTCATCCAACAACCCTTGTGCGCTGCCGGTTCAGCAACAACCTCAGCGGACACCAGGGTGGCGGTGCCCTTTTCCACGATAACCATACCAACCTGCTGATTTCCGGGTGCGTGTTCGAGAATAACAATGCGCGGTACCGGGCGACGTGGGCTGCAAGCCGACAGGGCGGCGGGCTGTATGCTGGCGGAGAAGGCGTACGGATCGAGAACAGCCGGTTCGAGGGCAACCAGGGGAATGTCGGTGGCGGGATCTTTGCCCCTCACGCAACCCTCGTCAACTGCTTGGTAGCCGGCAATAGTGCGGTCACGAACGCCGGCGGCGTCTATCTCGAGACTGGGACGATCCTCAACTCGACGATCGCCGGCAACACTGCCGAAGTTGAAGCCGGTGGGCTGTACATCAACGGTACCGGAACAGCCACCAACAGCATCTTTTACGAGAACACGGCGCCGGTCAAACCGAATTATGCGAACGCCATGGGCGACACCGGCCTAAACTTCTGCTGCGTGACGCCGGCGGTGACCGGCACCGGCAACCTCAATGCGGATCCCCTGTTCCGCAACGCCGCCGCCGGAGACTACCGCCTCCCTGGCAGCTCCCCTTGCGTCAATGCAGGTGTGGTACAAAACTGGATGAGTGGGGCCCCCGATCTGGACGGCAATCCGCGCGTGGATCTCACGTTCGGCCTACCCGACCTCGGTTGCTACGAAAAAGTCTTTCACCTCACCATGATCCTCATACGGTAGACCAGGGTGCGGATGAAAACTATTTTAAATACGAGGCCAGCAGCGGAACGATTCGAGCGGCCAGCCGAACGTACTGTTCTTCGTGAACGGTTCTCGATTATCGAATGAGTCTGATTTTTAAAGGAAGCGTGATTTAAATGAATTTTATTCGGATTAATTGCAGGCGTGGGAATGGCAATCACGTCCCGCCCTATCGTCAGAGAGTCCCTATCAAATATCGCCGTTTCGTCGCGATGGGAGTGCTGCTCTTCGTCGGGATAGTTAGCGGGAATACCCTAGCGGCCGAGCCTCGCCAATTGATCGACAACCCCTCGTTCGAGAATACCCTCTTGCCATGGAGCGTTTTTCACCGTAGCGGATCCCTGGCGCAGACGATCTTCGATAAAAAACAGAACTTGGTAATTGTCGAAAGGGAAACCCGCGGCGACAGGGCGGGTGTTTTCCAGCGGATCACCTTGAATCAGCATAGACCGACTCCTGTTACCCTGAGCGGGGCTAGTCTGGCCGACAACATTCAAATGCAAGGGGTCGACCCCAAGTCATACTATCTGAAGGCAATCGTGCTTTTCAACGACGGGGTGCGCGACGATTGCGTAATTCCGTTCAATCCTTTCCAACACGGATGGCAACGGGTGTCGAAGACGTACTATCCCGATCGTCCGATCCAAGAGGTGGTCGTTTACGCCATGTTTGACGAATACGTCGGACGGGCGCTGTTTGACGATGTGTCGCTCTGCGAGGAGGTCGCCATTGGCGTACAACCGTTGAACCATTCGAATGGTTCCGAAGATGTGACAGCGGTGCAATCCTCCTTGGCGCCATCACCGGCTTCTTCGAACTGCGTCCTGCGCGTCGAGGGATCTCGGGTGGCGCTCGAAAACCAATTCATCCGAATTGTCTTCGATGCTTCCAGAGGAGCGGGGTGCGATGAATTCGTTTACAAGCCGTACCCTACAGCGTTCGCGGGTTCTGGCGACTATCGCATGTTCACCGACCGCGTTCGAGAGGCCGGCAAGACCGTGCGAAGCGCGCCATTCGAGTTCACCGTCATATCCGATTCTGGTGAGAATGTTTCTGTCCAGTTTGCACGTATGGGATTGAATAACTTCCCTCATTTAGAAATGCGAAAGACCGTCACCGTGCGAAGCGGACAGTGTGGTATCGAAATTGATTATGATTTTATTAACCATGCTCCAGACAACGCTCCCATTGTAATTTCGCCTCATTTCCGTCATGGACTTACCGTGAGTGGGCGCGATTTCAGTTATTTCATCCCTAAAGAAAGCGGCGTCGAACGCGTCCCCTCATCTAGTGGGGGCGATGTCTTTCATCGAGACGTCACCCGGGGATGGTTGGCCGCAGCCGACACAGCCGGGATTGGGCTTGCCTGTGAATTCGACTACCGCTACGTAGATTCAGCCTACAACTGGATCGCCGGCGCCGAGTTCTGCACGTTGGAATGGTGGTTTGCCCCGATCGAAATAAAAGCGGGCGAGCAGTTCCATACGCAGTGTCGTATGACGCCTTTCCACGGTGTCCGCGACGTGGCGGGGGTGGAAAATGGTTTCATCGGACAGACCCTGAGCAGCTCCAACACCGTTAACACCACGGTCTACTCCGCCCGTTCAGGCCTGTTCAATGTGCGAATCATGCAGGGCGCAGGAAACGTTGATCCCGACGACGCAGTGTTCGATCAAGACATCGCGTTCACGGCGGGGGAGCCCAGGACGTTTGCATCCCCCTCAGAGGGAGTACAGAACATTCGCTGCGCCGTTAGTGAGAATGGCGAGCGCCTAGCGTTGTTCGAGGACACGTTTGAGGGGAAACAACACATGCTGCCTCGAACGGAGCAAGTCAAAGCTGCGACCGATACATCCAAAGATGTGACCTTGTCGACGCGCATTAAGACGCCTCACGTGAAGTGGGGCATTCCCTATGAACGTGGCCGTTTGCGTGCCCTGGGGATTGTGGGGATTGAGAAGGCTCGGGAATTGGTCGAGCTGGCGCAACGGTTGGACATCGATATTGAAACTGTTCGTCTGTCGAACGCCGAATTTTGCGTCAGGATGGGGATGATGTCACATTACGGAAGCTTCACTTATCGGGATGCGAACCGCAGCCTACAAAAACGCCTGGAGGAGGACTACGACGTGCTGATCGTGAGCGGTCCCCTATGGTCTAAAATAGACGCGCCGAATCAAGCGTTGATCGAAGCTAAACTGGCGCAGGGGATGGGGCTGATTCTGATCACCCCACAGGATTTGCCGCCGTTCCTAGCGAAGACCGCGGCTTTGGTTCCAGACATATCGCCGGGGCAGCGTGGACGCGTAGGGCAGCCCAGAATGCAATGGCGCACCAACGGAACGCATTACATTACCTGCGGGATCCCGGTGGAGATTCTGCCCGCAACCTACAATGACCTTTACCGTTCTGTGGGGCGCGTCATCATTGATGCCGGCAAAGATCCACTGGCTGCAGTTGTCGACGGCACAACACGGATCGTCGCTTTTGCGTATCAGTCGACCGGAACGAGCGCGTACGGGCATTCCTTGACACCGGCATTTCCTTATCATGAAGCCCCGGCAACGTACAACGCACATGAATACTATTTCTCTCTTCTGGCGAAGAGTGTTCTTTGGGCGGCACAGAAAACGCCCACTGTGCTTTTAGAAGAATTCGTTGCGCCCAATCGCGAAGTCGAATTTTCTGCCACCAACAAAGATGCCATCACCTCCCGATGGAACAACTTGGGACCCGCCAGGACGCTGAGAACGGAAGTGGTCTTCCGTGATTGTGATTCGGATATCCAGCATGTCGTTCGGGAAGAGCGATCATGGGCGCAAGGCATCAACATGTTAACGATTCCATGTCCCGAACGCTTGCGCCCGGGCTTGAACCTGGTGGACATACGAATCCTGCATGGCGACAAGGTTGTCAATTGGGGATCAACGTGGTTCAACGTTTCTTTTCCCGCCTCGATCCAAGCGGTAACGCCTGACGAGACAGTTCTGGCCGCCGGAGAAAAGCTGTCGGGCACCGTACGCGTCGACGGAGACTGGCGGAAGACGAAGATTGTTGTTCGCTTGAAAGACGCATCCGGTGCGGCCGTCCGGCAAGCGGTCTTCGAGGGAACTGAAACGTGCAGGTTCTCATTCGATGTGCCTGCCGGAATCAGCGTCGTTTGCGACCTGGAGGCGACCGTGTTCATCGAGGATCGCTTGCTGGATCGCGAGGTAGCGGAGATCACCATTACGCCGCCTCCGCATTCATGGGATGATTTCATCGGCATTATAGCCGGCGATCATTATCGCTACTTCTATCCGACGTATCTCCTAGATCACTGTTTCGAGGTGATGCGCGAGTGCGGGTTCTCCGGCTATCGCTTTGTCAATACGCCGATCGAAGTGATTCGGCGATACATTCGTGGCGGTGCGCAACACCTGATCGTATCCGGCCGCGGGAGCCAGCAGCATTTAGGCGCCTCATTTCGCGAAGCAGCCAAAAAGTACAGCGAGACGAGGGATGTGAAATACCTGGTCCGGGATCCCTGTCTGGCGGATCCGGAGTTTTTGTCTAACGTCGAGACAAGCCTCCACCAGGCCATTCACCCCTATTTGCGCTTACGGCCCTTGGTGTGGCGTTTGGGGGATGAAAACAGCCTGACCTACTACGATGCCGCATTTGACTTCTGCTTTTCGAAATGGTCATTAGATGCGTTCCGCGTCTGGTTGCAGGAGCAGTACGGCTCCTTGCCCGAATTGAACAATGAATGGGCAACGGATTTCGAGTCGTGGGAGGACGTTATACCTAGCACGACGGAAGGGATCCAGCAACGAGGAACGCAGAACTACGCACCTTGGGCTGACCACAGGGAATACATGGACACTGCGTTTGCCGATTATTTCGCGTTGTGCCGCGAGGCGTGCCGTGAGGCCGCACCCGGCATTTCAGTGGCTATTTCCGGCACGCAAATGCCCGGAGCGTACAGCGGCTACGACTATTGGAAGCTGAGCCAAGCTCTGCCGTCGCAGATCCAACCCTACAAAGTGGGCAATCAATGGGACCTTGTCGCATCGTTCGGAGTGGAGGATGTCACGCCCTGGTGCGCTGGCTATGGAAGCCAGGGCCCGCAGCTTGAGCGCGACGTATGGGAAGCATCGTTCTTGTTCCGAGCGCCGGGGATTTCGTTTTTCTCTGATTTCATGGCGTTGAATCCCGACCTGACCCTCAGCCGCAGCCTGTCGGACTACAAGGAGTACACCGAGGACCTGCGGCGGGGCGTAGGGCGGCTCATCCGAATTGCGAACCCCTCGCCGCCGGACGTTCTGATCCATTACTCTCAAGCGTCTCTTCGACTGGCGGCGATCCAGGGACGAACCGGCGATTTCCAAAAGACTAGGAATTCCTGGGTTCAGATTTGCCGAGATTCCGGACTAAGCTATGGATTTGTGTCTTACCAACAGATCGAGGACGGCTGGCTGAGCGAATCCTCTCCTGCCGTTCTGGTTCTACCGGATTCCATGGCGCTTTCCGATCTCGAGGCGAAACGCATTGCAGAGTACGTCTCGGCCGGCGGCGTGTTGTTGTGTGACCGCGAGCCCGGGACGTTCGACCGTCATTGTGCCATCAGGCAGAAGGGGGTGTTGACCCCATTGCTTGGCGTGTCCCGCGCTGCGACGGGCGAGGGGCAGAACGCCATGATTCGTGTCGGTGACACGACCATCCATGCGTTGATCCCGAATAAGGATATCAAGGAGGCGGGAGCCCGGGCGCAAGGCGTATCGCAGAATGATGACCTGCCCGTTGCAGTCTTCGTTCATGACGTGGACCAGGGACAGTCCGTCTTCTTGAACTTCTTGTTGGACTATGCGGCGCTGAAAGAATACGACGCTGCGGCGGCATCGCGCTATCTGGCGATTATTAAGACTATCATCCGCTGTGACCCGGCGATTTCCGTGGAGCGGACGGCGCCTGGCGAGCTACTCAACGCGAGGGCATTCCGTTATCAGCTTGGGGATGCGTTGTACCTCGGCGTTGTAAATGACAGGGACACGTTGCGGGGCGTTTCACCCTTGAGGGTGCGCATACCGCAGAAACGGCACGTCTATGACGTCAGGGAACAGCGATACCTAGGGTATCTCGACGAGTTCGGGCTTGAGACCGGAGCGTCCCAAGCGGCGTTCTATGCGATGACGCCTTGGACATGTCAGGAGGTCAGTATGCATGTGTCCGCAAAGAAACTGGTTCCTGGGCAGACTGTCGATTATGAAATTTCCGTTGTGTATGAGGGAGATACTCCCCCCTCGCTGGACGTGGTGCGGCTGGATGTCTACGATGAGCGCGGCACGTTGAATTTGCGTGCCTCGCAGAATCTAACCGTAGAAAGCCAAATACAACGGGGTGACCTTCAGATTCCATACAATACGCCAGCGGGAACATGGAAAATCGTTGCCACGCACGTGATATCGGGGCGACGCGCGGAAGCGCATCTCGAAATTGTGAGCAACACGCAATAGGTTCCTCTACGGCCCTCAACGATGCTTCTGTTTGCTTTATCAATCACTCTCCTCTGTCTGAATCGCAGGGTGTGCGTCGCTTTAGTTTAGCGGACCTGCTGCAGGTTCTGAGTAATGCTGTTGGTTGAACCACCGTTTAGAATGGAACATCGTCATCGTCATCACCATCACGATCGAGTTTCGAGGTTGATATGAGCGTGGGCGGAACTGGAGGCGGTTGCACAAAGGAATAGCTCTGGCGCTTTTTGAGCAATTTTTTTAGTGACTCCTCGAAGTGCTCGAAGTCGAAAATCTCGAAGTTTCCTTTTTCTCGAAGCTGTTGAAGTACTTCTGGCGCAGCCTTTGCGTCGAGACAACAAAAAATAGAAAATTCTTTTTTGCTTTTCAAATGTTCCACTTGGGTGACGTAATTTGCGAGGCTCAGTTGTTTGCCGGTTTTGACTTCAATAAAATAGAATTTTTTATTGACGATCAACACGATGTCGCATTCAGAATCCATCCATCGGTCGGATCCGTTTTTCTTGTATTCGATATTTTTGAAAACAGAACAGATCGGCTTGCCTCTCTGCTTGTTGAGGAAATCTGCGATTTTGAGTGTTTGGGACAGGATGATGTCTTCTCCCCATCGCCCACAAATATAATTCGTTTTGTCGTCGAGCGGCGTGATCACGATTTGATCGTCGATTTTTTCATACGTGATCAACTTGGCTTTCTTCGTGGCGTCGCAGATGCTAATCAAGTGCGCTTTTACCGCCTTGGTTTTCGCGGCTAACTCGATCGTATGTGTCGCTTTTCGGTGGACTGCGTAATTGATGTTGCCCATCAGTTCAAACGCAACGCTTCGGAATTGCCAGATGGCCTTTACGAGTTTGGGGCGTTCGATTTTTGGAGTGATAGCGCCGGGATTCAGTATCGTCAAACCCAGTGTTTCTAAGAAAGTGCAGAGTTGTTGCCCCGCGGGTGTCTTTTTAAGCTCTGCCGTTTTTTTTATCGCTTCTTGTGATAGCGTTGTAGGGGGCTTGTTGGCGACAGCTTCCGGCTCAGATGGTTTTCCGCTCTGCTCTGCGGCTGGCTTCGGCGGCTCTTTTTTAGCGGGGCTGCTTTTGGTTTTTTCTGAGATCGCCGATAGAGTCCCCTTGCGTGCTTGTGCAGTGGCTGGCGAAAATTTTTCGAGAGCGTTTGCAATGCGTTCTAAGGCAACTGCTATTCTTTCTAAGAGTGTTTGATTAGCATTCATGGTTACCTCATGCGTAAGACTTAGTCGCGGTAGCGTTTCGTGAGGTCAGCATAAGCGTCGATGCGGCGGTCGCGTAAAAACGGCCAGATGCGGCGAACCTCCTCACTGCGGGCACGATCGATCGTGACCACGAGTGTCTGGGCTTGATCCGTTTCAGCTTGTGCGAGTATTTCGCCTTGTGGGCCGGCAACAAAACTGCTGCCCCAAAAATGTTGTTCACCGACACCATCAGGCGAGGTTTCAATCCCGACTCGGTTGACTGCAATGAGTGGCAGTCCGTTCGCAACGGCGTGGCCGCGCTGCACCGTGATCCAAGCGTCGCGCTGCCGTTGCTGCTCGTCCGCTGAATCATGCGGATCCCAGCCGATGGCGGTGGGATAAATGAGCAGTTCAGCGCCGGCGAGTGCCATCAGTCGCGCCGCTTCTGGATACCACTGATCCCAGCAGACGAGCACGCCCAATCGGCCGACACTGGTGTCGATGGGATTGAAGCCCATATCGCCAGGGGTGAAATAAAATTTTTCGTAGTAACCTGGATCGTCAGGAATGTGCATCTTGCGGTATTGTCCAGCAATGTTGCCATCGGCTTCGAAGACGACCGCCGTGTTGTGGTAAAGTCCGGGAGCTCGCCGTTCGAATAGCGAGGTGACGAGCACGATGCCGAGCTCTTTTGCTAAGGCACCAAAAACAGCAGTGCTGGGCCCTGGGATCGGCTCGGCCTGATCGAATACTGTCGTGTCCTCGGTCTGGCAGAAATAGGATCCATTGTGGAGTTCTTGTAGCACCACGAGTTTTGCGCCGCGCACGGCGGCATCGCGAATTCCGCAGATGGTACGGGCAAGGGTTTTTTCGGGAGTGATCTCAACCGCATGTTGCACAAGAGCGACAATGAGTTCGTTCATCCTAAGACTCCTCGGGGTATTTGCATGGTGACGCAGTGTAAGGACCCGTGCTGTTCAATGAGCTGGCGGCAGGGGATGGCGACGATTTCGCGGTCGGGAAAAACGCTTCCGATAATGGCCAGTGCTGCGTCGTCTTGGGGGAGACCGTAAACGGGCACCAGCACGGCACCGTTGATGATGAGAAAGTTTGCGTAGGTCGCTGGGAGGCGATGCCCATCTTGCGCATAGCAGGCTTCGGGCCAAGGCAACGCACAGAGTTTGAAGGGGTGTCCATCGGAGGTTCGTAGCGCGGCAAGTTCTTCCGCCATGGCTTTCAACTCAACATAATGCTCGTCCTGGGGATCGTCGCAGGATTGATAGATAATCGTATGGTCTGGGGCGAGCCGAGCGAGGGTGTCGACATGACTATCCGTATCGTCACCGGCCAAATACCCGTGATTGAGCCAGAGGATTCGACTCACACCTAGGTCTTGTTGCAATCGTTGTTCGATTTCGGTGCGCGAGAGGTGTGGATTTCGATTAGCTTCTAGCAGGCAGGCGCGGGTGGTTAGTAGAGTGCCTCTGCCGTCGCTTTCGAGGCTGCCACCCTCCAGCACGAGTCCGGGCATTTCGCAAATGCTATCACCGAATGCACCCACCATCTGAAGTCGTGCGGTGATCTGATTGTCATCACAGGCTCTAAATTTTAACCCCCAACCATTAAAGCCATAATCGAGTAGAAGGGGCTCGCCGTTTTGGTAGGTCGTGATGGGACCGAAGTCACGAGCCCACGTGTCGTTTGTTGGGATAGCCCAGATCCAAATTCGGTCCATATTAGCACCTGCCGCTGCTAATTGGGCATAAACGGGGTCGGGGTCGGGAGCGGGTATTATGACACCCTCAAAGCGACTCATCTCCTTAGCGATGCGGATAAACACGGGCAATACTAAATCGAGCGTATCTGCCCAGTCTGTTCCTTCGTGGGGCCAGCCGAGCAGCACCGCATCTTGTGGCTCCCATTCGGCGGGTAGACGTCTTTGCATCATGAGTTTACCCTGAGTGCTCTAAAGGTGGTAATCGCCTGCCGCTTCGGGCTGGTAAAGAATGTTCTCGATTTGAATTCGGCGAACACCATCTGGGACAGCCCATTCGACGATATCGCCTTTGGTGTATCCCAAAATAGCGGTTCCGATGGGCGCAAAAATCGAGATTGCACCTGCACTGATGTTTGCATTTCGCGGAAAGGCGAGGATATACGTCATTTCTTCGGATGTTTCCACATCGCGTAGGACGACCTTCGAGTTCATGGTCACTACATTTGAAGGAACGTCTTTGGGCTCGACCACTTTTGCTTTTTTCAATTCTTTACCCAAGGCCTCTAAATCTTTTCTCTTTTTCCCACCGAACTCTTCGGCGACAGCTATGAGTTCCTCGAGTCGTGATTTGTCAAATTCGCTAATATAAAGCTTTCGTTTTGTCATAATTTCCTCCGTTATCAATGTCAACGGCATCACACGGATCGTTCCATCTAAGTATGGAGCAACCTAATTCGGTGTGCAGTATAGCAAATAGAAAAAAACTGGGCAAGAGGCAAGTCCAGTCGCGGACGCGGACGATTCCGGCCTCAGGGGAGAAGTTGCGAGTTGCGAGTTGTGAGTAGCGAGTTGCGAGTTGCGAGTTGCGAGTAGCGAGTTGCGAGTGGGACAATCGCGGACAATTCCGGCCTCGCCGAGGCCAGCCTCAGGGGAGAAGTAGCGAGTTGTGAGTTGTGAGTAGCGAGTTGCGAGTGGGACAATCGCGGACGATTCCGGCCTCGCCGAGGCCAGCCGCAGGGGGAAAAAACCTGTAGCCGGTGATGACCGGTCAATGAATCGTGAATGCGCCCGGGGGAAGTCGTGGGGAGCCGTGGAACTTTAATTCGCGCAATTCGCGTAAACTTCAATTTTAGAGTTGACTATCAGCAGTAGATATGTAAAACTCCGTTGCTTGTTTCACCTGCATTATAGGCGAGGCGGATCTATTAGTACGGGCCCGCTCCTAAGAAAGTGCCAAACATGGCGGTTTTCAACAGAAAACTTGCATGCTTGGGATTTTTGCGCCTCTAAACCGCAGGCAACAGGCCCACATAGCTCAGTTGGTAGAGCACTTCCTTGGTAAGGAAGAGGTCAACGGTTCGATTCCGTTTGTGGGC
>CAZUAY010000052.1:0-16873 GCA_964618405.1 uncultured Lentisphaerales bacterium | reverse complement strand
GGGGAGAAAAACCTGTAGCCGTTGATGACCGGTCAATGAATCGTGAATGCGCCCCGGCTCTACGAAAAATGCCGCTACCGCACATTTCTGTAGCGGAAGCGGCACGTTCACGTGCGATCCCTAAGGCGTTTTTGTCGGAGCAGCTACGCCATCTGCCTCGGCCTCGATTACAGTCGCCTCGCTGTTGAGCACCACCTCGGCTACTTCGCCATCAACCGCCGGCACTTCATCCTCGCTGCCGTCGCTCACGATAACCGTGGCCGAAACCACTTGGTCATCATCAGCCACATTCACCACGCGAACGCCCTTGGCCACACGACCCGTTTCACGGATCGAATCAACAGGCGTACGAATGGTGAGGCCCTTTTCAGTGATGACCATGATCGAGTCGCCTCGCACAGCCTCAGCCTCTTCCGTTGCCGCCGTTTCGCGATGCACTGCCGCCGCGAAAACAACCTTGCCGTTGCGATCGCCGGTATTGATGGACTTCACGCCCTTGCCGCCTCGACGATGGGTCGGATACGCATCGAAGTGTGTACACTTTCCGTAGCCCTTCTCGACGATGAGCAAGATGCGCGACGTCGGATCAGAATCGACCTTCACGAGTGCGCGTAGCGAGTCCGTAGGCCCTACTGCAACCTCGACTTCTGCCGATTCAACGTCGTTCACTTCCTCGCCCTCGCCAGACTCTTCCGTCACGATTTTGACGCCCGCCAAACGTATGCCTCTGACGCCTCGTGCCGCTCGTCCCATGGAGCGAACGTCCGAAGTCTTGAAGCGCACCGATTGGCCATTGGCAGTAACGAGGATCATGTCATCGCCATCCTCCACTAACGTCACGCCGATGAGCTCATCGTCGTGATCGATGTTGATCGCAATGATGCCGGCTTTATGGACGTTCTTGAATTCGCTCAAATGCGTCTTCTTAACAATGCCCTTGGCCGTGGCAAAGAATACGCACTTGTCATCGGCAAATCCATCGATCGAGATGATGTCGAGCACACGCTCGGGCGCACGGGGTGCAAGCAGCTTCCCAGTGGCATCGCGCTTGTCTTCACCGATCTCCGCGCGCAGCATCAGCAGATTGACCAATGGCTTTCCGAACGACGTGCGGTCCGCCTCTGGAATCTGGTAAGCTTTTTCAGTAAACAAACGTCCATGCGAGGTAAAGAAGAGCAGGCGATCATGCGTCATCGGCGTAAACACCTTGATCACGAAATCGCCATCCTTCAGCTTAGCACCCTTCTTGCCCTTGCCACCCCTGCCCTGCTCTTCGAACTCAGCGAGGGACACGCGTTTCACGTAACCGCGGTTGCTCAGCGTCACCATGCAGGGCTCGTTAGCAATGATGTCTTCCATATTCACTTCGCCATCGGCAAACGTAATTTCAGTGCGACGATCATCACCGTACTTATCCTTGATCTGCATGCAGTCGGCCGTAATGATATCAAGCACGCGCTGGGGATTGGCCAAAATATCTTGGAGATCTTGAATGCGCAATAAAATCGCATTGTATTCGGTCTCAATCTTGTCGCGGGCGAGACCCGTGATCTGCCGCAGTCGCATTTCTAAAATCGCATTGCACTGCAGCTCGCTGAGTCCGAAGCGCTCGTTCATGCGCGCACGCGCCTCAACGTCGTCGCGCGAACTGCGGATAATGTGAACGATCTCATCCATGTTATCGATGGCAATCCGAAAGCCTTCCAAAATGTGGCAACGCTCTTGGGCCTTACGCAACTCAAACTTCGTCCGCCGTCCGATAACCTCGACACGATGATCCACAAAGCAACGGAGAATCTGCTTGAGATTCATCACCTTCGGGCGACCGTGATCGAGCGCGAGCATCGTCGCACCAAACGTCGTCTGCAACTGCGTATGCTTGTAGAGGAGGTTCAGAATCACCTGCGGCATAACATCGCGTTTGAGCTCGATCACCACGCGGATGTCAGACTTCGATTCGTCACGAATATCCCGGATGCCTTCAATGACTTTCTCTTTAACCAGCTCCGCGATGTGCTCGATCATGTTCGCCTTGTTGACGATATACGGCAACTCGGTGATGATGATTCGCGAATCGTTTCCGTGTTCAACAATCTCCGCGCGACCGCGAACGCGCATCGCGCCTCGGCCCGTTTTGTACATCGAAGCAATCGGGTTCATGCCGCAAATGATGCCGGCCGTTGGGAAGTCCGGCCCTTTCACAAAGCGCATCAAATCATCGATCGTGCACTGCGGATTGGCAACGAGGTGCAGCACCGCATCGCACAGTTCCCTGAGGTTGTGCGGTGGGATGTTCGTCGCCATACCAACCGCGATGCCGGTTGAGCCGTTGAGCAAAAGATTCGGGATCTTGGAAGGCAGCACCAGCGGTTGCATGAGCGTCTCGTCATAGTTCGGCCCCATGTCGACCGTTTCTTTTTCGAGATCCTCCAGCATGTCCTCCGCCATGCGCTGCATGCGCACTTCGGTGTATCGCATCGCGGCCGCGCCGTCACCGTCGATCGAACCAAAGTTACCGTGGCCGTCCACAAGCTGATAACGCATCGAAAACGGTTGAGCCATTCGCACAATCGTATCGTAAATCGACGTATCACCGTGCGGATGATATTTACCCATGACGTCACCGACCACACGGGCCGATTTCTTATGCGGTTTATCATGCGTGTTGTTCAGTTCGCTCATTGCGAAAAGGCAGCGACGATGCACAGGCTTCAATCCGTCACGTGCATCCGGCAACGCGCGTCCGACGATCACCGACATCGAATAGTCGATGTACGAGTTCTGCATCTCGTCTTCAATATTAATCGGCGTGACGCCCTTCTCCGGCATGCGAGCGTCGGCATCCGTTGCCTCGACTACGATTTCCGATGTATTCTGATTCTGGTTGTTTTTATCTTCGCTCATAAGTATCCCCTAAAATAACGTATTGTTCCGCTCAGCCTAGCCCTAACGCCCGTCGAATCGCGTTGTCGAGCTCTTCTGGCGGTGGCAAGTTAGCTCCGCCCACAAACCTGTCAATGAAATTCTCCAAAGTGAACCTCAACTGCCGAACCTGAACCAGTTCCCGAATAGACCCCGGCTTTGTTTCCGAGCCTACTGCGTAAGTATAAACGGTCATGACATTGGGAGCCTTTTCGGAAGCAGGCGGAATATCGCTTCCTAAAATTTGCTCAAACTTCTGAAAAACAATTTCAGGAACAATAAAATAAATCCCCGATTTTACCAATGCAGACCTTGAATAGACCTGCCCCTTGCGGATTAATTGAGGAATGAGACTCTTGTGAACATTCGCCCAATTTAACCCATGTCCAGACGATGGAATAACGTGCGTCGTCTTAATATTCTTATACGCATGCCACGTGTCGCGGTAATTTCCTGTTATGTCAATACTTTGGACCTCAACCCCAGTGTAATCTTGGAGAACGCCATCTTTGACATGAACCAAAACCCAATCCATCGACATTTTGCCTCTATGTCCGATTTGGATTTCTTTTCCAGAATCCATGCCAAGTGCTACAACATACTCTGGCGATAATTTATCGCGTGACAAAAATTCACTATAGTTGAAAAAAGGAATATCCGATCCAAACGCATCGTCGGAGATTCGCTGGAGCGTCGCAAAATTATTACCATAGAACCTATTCGGACAAACAATGCAGGTTCCTCCAGGAGCCGTCACACTACACGTCCCGTAAGTCAGAGTCTTATCGTGATTGTTTTTTTTGCATCTTGAATTCGTGAAGGGACATCCACCGAGAAGCCAAAACTTTCTGCATTTTGGCGTAACATCATTGGGTGCATATCCGAAAATTTCAACAATATCCTTTGTGGGCCGTTTCATTCGTTTTCCTCTAGGAGTTGTTGAATTGTTTTACCAATTTCACGTGCCATGAGGCAAGGAACAGCATTGCCGACCTGAGCATATTGCTCGGTCATGGTTCCTGTGAAACGATACCAATCAGGAAAAGATTGGATTCGTGCAGCCTCTCGCACGGAAATCACACGCGGCTGCGTTGGGTGGAAAAAACTGCCCCAGTGCGGATCGCACTTCGTCAGAACCGTTGAGCACAATCCGTCCAAGGTGAGTTTTCCATATCGCTTCGTATGATCACTTCGCCGCGCAATTTTCAACCCCTGCGGAAGTAAATCGAAAGGAATATCACGCCAACTCCCACCTTGTGGAATGTGTTTAAGTCTCTCGATATTGATCGGAGTCAGCCTATTACAAAAATGACTCGTAATGTACTGGGAGCCTTTCCGCATGATTCTTTGAAACTCTGTTTCTGGAGGAGCTGGATAGTCGATCTCAATGTCTCGTTCTCCCCCATGCAGCGGCGGCAAATCGCCAATCGCATCCCAGACGCTTGTAAATTTCTTCAAACTAGCCCGTTCTTCATCATCTAACTGAAAGCAAAGTTCTTTTGCTTTTGTAAAATTAGCAACTCCGACAGCGTTGTACTGTGGAAACGGAAATTTAATGTCAGCTTCTGAATTCCTAATACCGATGAACACCGTCCGATAGCGCATCTGGGGGACACCGTAATGACCCGCAAAAAGAATTCGATGCTTTACGGCATACCCGAGATCGTTTAAATGCTCATAAATCTGTTCAACAACAGTTCCCTGACCAAGCGAAACAATGCCAGGAACGTTTTCAATTAACACCGCTTTTGGACGAACGGCTTCAACGACTCGAATGAATTCCTTGAACAAATGATTTCGCTGATCATCAAGACTGCGTATCGGAGCGTTTACCGAAAACCCTTGGCACGGAGGACCGCCCGCGATGAGATCAATCTCGCCGTGTTCTGCGACCAAATCCTTAATCAAAACCGCATCAATTGACCTGATGTCACACTTAAGCGTCTTTGCGTCTGGATGATTGACTGCGTACGTATTGGCATAAGCGTCAATCCATTCGTTCGCTAAAACGGGACGAAACCCTGCCATTTCAAGCCCACAAGACAATCCACCAGCCCCTGAAAACAAATCAATTGATATCCTTTTCCGAACACTGCTCGCGACCCGTTTAGATTCCGGCGGCACCGTATTCTTTGGCCATAGCATCAATTCATCTTGTTTGAGTAAACCCGGTCTGTTCTGAAATGTATACAAACTGAAGCCAGCCGCTTTAATCTCTGGTGCATACTCTGTCGCCTGATCCTTCGCTAGCCAAGGAACGTCAGAAATCTTAAGCGTTTTTCCCGTGTTGTCACGACAAAAACTCTTGATTTCTGACTCCATCCGCTTTGACGGATTTTTACTAGTAAGGGTAGGCATAGCTGCTAGTCTTCCGCTAGATGTCCAAATTGTTAACCATCAGCGCATGGTCTTCGATAAACTTACGGCGAGGTGGCACTTCGTCGCCCATCAACATGCTGAAGATGTTGTCCGCCTCCACCGCGTCCTCCAAAACCACCTGCAGCAGCTTCCGGTTTTTCGGATCCATCGTGGTGTCGAAGAGCTGATCGGCATCCATTTCACCGAGACCCTTGTAGCGCTGGATGGTGAGCCCCTTGCGACCCCGATCACGGACCGTCGTGAGCAACTCCATAAGCGAATTAATCTTGTACTCAGTGCCAGCGGAATCCGTCAGCACACCGATCTGCGTTCCGTCGCCGAAGAAATGACCCCGTTCAAAATGGAACACTTGGTTGAGCGTATCCATCTGACGGCGCAATTGCGTCGACGTCATCATCTCCGTGCAAGAATACGCTGCATTTTCGGGCTCGTCTAGATCCTCAACGGGGCATTCCAAGATCGCCGCCGTCTCCGCTCTCAAGGCGGTCGCTTCGTCGTAGCTGAACACATACTGCGTTACCGGGTTGCCATCGGTATCGGTAATCACGCGGAAATGCGGAAATTCGCCCGTCTCCGAATTCCGCTTCGCAAAGAAATCGGCAAGCACAACATGCTGACGCTCCAGCCTCAGGCAGAGCGCCTCGCTCGCCGCCAGCACGTCGAGCAACGAACTCATGTCTTGCCCCAGAATCTTGTTCTCACCGTCCATCGAAGTAAAGGTAAACTCCTCGCATCCGAGCGAAAGCAACTTGGCCGTAAGTTGAGCGTCGCTCTCGACATATTCTTCCTTGCCCTTGCGCTTCACCTGATACAGCGGCGGTTGTGCCAAATACACGTAGCCGCGCTCGATCAGCGGCCGCATTTGCCGAAACAAAAACGTCAGGAGCAGCGTCCGAATATGGGCACCGTCCACGTCCGCGTCGGTCATGATCACCACTTTGTGGTACCGCACTTTATCCGCATTGAACTCGCTACCAATGCCAGCGCCAATGGCCGTCACAAGGCTGCGAATTTCATTGTTCCCCAGCATCTTCTCGAGACGCGCCTTTTCCACGTTGAGCACCTTACCGCGCAACGGCAAAATGGCCTGCGTGGCACGGTCACGACCCTGCTTCGCGGAGCCACCAGCGGAATCACCTTCCACAAGATACAGCTCGCACTTCACTGGATCTCGGCTCGAACAGTCGGCGAGCTTGCCCGGCAAGCCGCTACCCTCCAGCGCCCCCTTGCGGCGCGTCAGATCGCGCGCCTTACGGGCGGCGATGCGCGCCCGAGCGGAATCGATCGATTTCTCGATGAGCTTGCGGCCAACCGAGGGGTTTTCATCGAAAAATGTTTTGAGCTCCTCGCCCACGAGATTGTTGACAATGCCTTCAACTTCATTGTTGCCAAGCTTCGTCTTCGTCTGGCCTTCAAATTGCGGATTCGGAATCTTCGCGCTGATGACGCAGGTGATACCCTCGCGGATATCCTCGCCCGCCATCGCTTCTTCGTTGTCCTTCAGTAGCTTCGAGCTGCGCGCATAGTTGTTCACCACGCGCGTCAAGGCCGAGCGGAAGCCAGAAAGATGCGTGCCACCTTCGATCGTGTTGATGTTGTTCGCAAACGTGAAGATCGACTCGTCGTACTTATCGCGAACATATTGCATCGCAACTTCGACGCTGATGCCGTCCTTCTCGCCCTTCATCGAAATCACATCCTCGTGAATAACCGGACGTCCCGCGTTGATCGCCTTGATGTAGCCCACGATGCCATCCTCGTGTACGTACACTTCCTTCTTACCCGTCGTATCGTCGGCAAAGGTAATCACGACACCAGGATTGAGGAAGGATAGCTCCTTGAAACGCTTGTTCAGGACATCCCACTTAAAGCCGTTGTACTGGAAAATCTCGTGATCCAGCGAAAACGTCACCATCGTACCGGTTTCCTCGGTTTCGCCAACCACCTGAAGCGGCTGGGTCACACGCCCCTTAGCAAAGCGAATGCGATGGATCTTGCCGCCTCGGCGAACCTCAACCTCCATCCACTCGGAAATCGCATTCACGCAGGACACGCCTACGCCATGGAGACCGCCCGAGACCTTGTATCCTCCGCCGCCGAACTTGCCACCCGCGTGTAGCACCGTTAAAACCACTTCTACGGCCGGTTTGTGCTCGGTGGGATGCATGTCCACCGGAATACCACGCCCATCGTCCCGAACCGTGCAAGAGCCGTCCGCATTGAGCGTAATCTCAATATGTGTGCAATAGCCGGCCATCGCCTCGTCGATTGCATTGTCCACAACCTCGTACACGCAGTGGTGGTAGCCTCGCTCGACCGTGTCGCCAATATACATCGCCGGACGCTTTCTAACGGCATCCATGCCCTCGAGAACCTGTATCTTATCCGCTCCGTACCCCTCTGCACCTTGCTTTGAATCAGCCATCTTAAAATCCTTTCGTCGACAACCTGCGAAGACCTTTTCTTCTCTGTTATGCGAAAGGTATAAATATATCAAAAAAAGGCTCTCGCGTAAACATATAGTTCACGCGTGCGCGTGCGCAAACAGTATGAGAAGTCGCGAGTTGCTAGTTGCTAAGAGAAGTCGCTAGGCGCTAGGCGCTAGGGCTGTCGGCTAGGGCTGTCGCTAGGGCAGTAAATGATCTTTCAGAAAAACCCGCGCCAAGAAGTGCTATGATTTACAAATTTAAGTCGTGCCGATACTAGCGACTAGCGACTAGCGTCTAGCGACCCATAATCACATCAAGCTTCGTTCGCAAATCGCCTATCGACAGCGGAACGCGCACGGCCTTACCGATCGATTCGAGCAAAATGAAGTGAATTTCGTTCGAAAGCTTCTTTTTATCCGACATCATGGCCTCAAAAACATTGGCTGTCGTAAATTCTGTGGTCGTCGGGAGCGAGAGCTTTACGAGAAGCTTCGCAATGCGTGTTGACGTTCCCGCTGGCGTCTTGCCCATCGATTCGCCGAGCCGTGCCGCCGCGACCATCCCAATCGCCACCGCCTCGCCATGCGAGATGTACCCATATCCCATCACATTCTCAATGGCATGCCCAATGGTGTGCCCGAAGTTGAGAATCATCCGCTCTCCCGTATCGAGCTCGTCGCGATTCACCACTTCCACCTTGATCTGCACGCAGCGCGTGATAATCTCGAACAGCACCGCATCATCATCGCGTGAGCTCTCCGCAAAGGCCTCAATTTTGGCTAAAAGCGCAGCATCATAGATGCAACCGTACTTCACCACCTCCGCCATGCCTTCGTCGAACCGGTTCTGTGGCAAGGTCTTCAAGACAAGCGGGTCGATCACAACCACCTTCGGCTGATGAAATGCCCCCGCCAAATTTTTGCCAAAAGAGAGATCGATGCCTGTTTTGCCGCCAATGGCGGAGTCAACCTGAGCCAGCAGCGAGGTCGGCACCTGAATGATCGCACAGCCGCGAAGGTAGGTTGCCGCCGCAAAGCCAGCCAAATCCCCTACAACACCGCCACCAAGCGCAACAATAAGGTCTGTACGCGTGATCCCGAAGCCATTAAAACAGTTCCAGAGGGTCGTCAGCATCTCGACGGATTTCGATTTCTCGCCCGCAGGCACCGAAACTTGGTCAGCCGTGAAGCCGGCCGCCCTCAGCGAGGACAAAACCGGCGCTAAATGGAGATTACAGACGTTCCCATCCGTCACCACCACGGCTCGACGGCCTTTCACCGCCCCCGCCGCAATCTCGCCAATCTGGGAAAGAATCCCGTTTTCAGCCACAATGCGCGACTCACCGCGCTGCGTGCTAATCTTCGTTTCAAATGTTTTCATAGAATAATGGAATAATGGAAAAGTGGAAAAGATAAGTTGTTCAGGCAGTTCCGTCACCTACTAGCCAAGCATTTTCAGGCTGCGTATGGGAAGAAGGGAGAATCAGGCCGTGTAATTTCACCATGGTTAACTAAGATTGCCTCCACCGTCTTATCGCTCACTTGGAAATAATAGGCGGCTTTCTCCCGTGCAGTTTCTGAAAAATCTCCATTAAGAAACGCTTTCAATGAATCAACTGGACATAGAAACTCAGCCGCGAAAGCCCTCTGCCTCTTTTGAATGGCGGTAGACGTATCAGCCGCTACAAGCCATCGGGATCCAGAATACGGTTGGCGAGCCATGATCGAGTCCCCAATGAGGCGCGCAATTTCGAAACGTCGCGCGAGAGGATGTGCTTTGCGGAGAACAAAGTCACAGAAGTCACCGTCCGATGGACGCACGATAGCGACTGAATTTTTGTTAACGGTATAACCTTCAATTTCATGCGATGTCAGCCCGACAAGATCAGCCAATTGCCCACTGGATATCAGTTCTATTGGATTCGACAATCTTGCACGTAACATTTGTGCCGCCGCAGTTCCTTGCCGCCAAGGAATGCCTGATGGCGCCTGCCAATCCCCCACATCTCCCAGTTCAGGAAGTCTAAAGCGTCCCCGGAGCCCCTGGGCTTCGGTCAGCGCAACAAGATTATTTTGAACTTCTTGTGGATGAAGCCCCAGAACAGGTGCTAGTTCGGAGATCGCCTCTTCTCCCGTCTGGTTCTGTAAGCCAAACATCTGGTCTAAAATGGACGGAGGGCACTCTTCTGGGTCGAATCCTAAGCGGGCTTCCAAGATACGCCGCCGCGAGATTTCCGAATGATCACGCTCTGATAAAACGAGATCCCATATTTTTTGAAGATCGCTGCTCTCGTGCCCGCGCGCGACGAGACGACACAGCGTTTCCTCGATAACTTTTTGCGCCTCATCCTGAAACTGCGCTGTGGGGATCAGGGCTGGACGATCCAACCAGGCAAGGTAAGAAACAGATTGGCCAAGGACCCGCAGAGGGGAAGCCCAGACATTCATGTTCACCCCATCTGGTGCAAAAAGAATGCGCGGCCAGACAAATCCATTTCCCGCGCTGGCAAGTTCATGCGTCTGGCGCCAAACCATGCTTGGAGAATCAAGCAAGGGCTCATAGTTGAGCCGCCACCAAGAGGTCGCCAGCCAGAGGGCGATGGGATAGGCGGAGACGAGCGTGTCCTCTCGCACGGTGTGCGACCAAACGTCCTCACATCGAGTCAGGCAAACGCCATCCACATCCATGCCCAGATACGCGGATGTATCCTGCGTCAGGACGTCCACGTCTTCTGCATACTGCCACTTCAATGAAATTTTAAAGTCAGCCATTCTCTACCTCCTTCCAACGGCGAGTCACATCTTTCTCCATCGGATTCCCTGGTAGAAGGGGATATCCGTGATACGAACCTGAAGGAGACCGGTCTGAGCGTGCCTCAAGGATAATTCCATCCTCAGTTACTGCCCAAACAACGCGCGGCCATCCATCTTCCTCCTCTTGAACGCTGACCGTTCCGCGCCGGATACCTTCGCTCAACAACCGTACCGCTTCGGCACGCTTAAAGATTCCGGCGACATCACAAAGAGATTTGTTGGCGCGAGGCGCGGAAGGGGGAATCAGGCCGAAGTCTCCGGGATTTCTCTTGTGAACTGGGTTACCGCTGTAATACACCTTTCGCGAAAGCGCCTCAAGTACCGCCTTCCGGTCAGCGGAAGGCGGAGACGCAAGGCGGATAGCATGCTTGGCTCGAATGTTCATTTTAGCCTCGGATTATAGCACCTTTTCCAAACCCAAACAACCCCTCGCTCAAACCCGGTACCGACGTTTCAATTCTCAATTCGTAATTCGTAATTCGTAATTCATAATTCGTAATTAGCTTTAGCCAGCTCCGCTGGCTAAAGCGTCCGCCCCACCGCTTCCGCAATCACCGCCAGCTTCTTCATCAGCGCATCGAAAGCGGAGGGTAGCAACGACTGCGGCCCGTCGGAAAGTGCGTTTTTCGGGTCGTTATGCACTTCGATCTCCAAGCCATCCGCCCCCGCCGCAATCGCGGCCATGGACAGCGGCTCAATGAGCGCGGTCATCCCCGCCGCATGTGAGGGATCCACAAACACCGGCAAGTGCGTGCGCATCTTCAATATCGGGATTGCACTGATATCCAGCGTGTTGCGTGTCGCCGTCTCGAACGTGCGGATGCCGCGTTCGCAAAGAATCACGTTCGTATTGCCACCGGACATAATGTATTCCGCCGACATCAGCAGTTCGTTAATCGAATTCGAGAAGCCGCGCTTCAGCAAGATCGGCTTGCGAATCAGGCCGAGCTCCTTGAGCAACTCGAAATTCTGCATGTTGCGCGCACCGACTTGAATGACATCCACGAAATCTACGAACATATCGATCTGCGAGGGATTCGTAATCTCCGAAACAACGGGAAGCCCGGTGGCCTCTCTCGCCTTCTTTAAATAAAGCAGCCCTTCCGCCTTCAGGCCTTGGAAAGCATACGGCGATGTGCGCGGCTTGAAGGCGCCACCACGGAGCATCGTGGCACCGCTATCCTTCACCGATTGCGCGATCGAGAGAATCTGCGTCTCCGTCTCAACCGCGCACGGTCCCGCGCAAATCATGATCTGCTTGCCGCCGATGATCCGACCACACACATTGACGAGCGTGTTTTCTGGATGGAATTTGCGGTTGGCGCGCTTATACGGCTCCTGCACCTTCACCACGCGCGCAAGATCGGCGATCATCTCGACTTCTTGAATGGGAATCAGGCTTGTGTCACCAACGAGTCCGATAATGGTGGATTCAGCGCCGATGATCGGATGAGTGCTAACGCCGTATTTTTTAGTCATGAGCGCGCAAATTTCATCGGCTCGCTGCTTATCTGTTCCTTCGTTAAGTACCAGTATCATAATTTTTTATCCAATATCTGTGAGAACCGCCGCAATGGCTGCCGCGACGTCCTCGGGTTTATTCATCGTGCTTGTTTTGAAATCACAAAATTCTTCATAAATCCCCTCACGCGCTGCGTAAAGAGTTCTTGCCTTGGTAGAATCCGAGGCCAGCGGCCGCGCGGAATCCGCCGAGATGCGTCGCCATGCTTCTTCGAAAGTAATGTCGATATTGACCACCAGCGTATTCGTCTTACGGATCAGGGCGCGGTTTTCTGCCGACACCGGTAGCCCACCTCCCGCCGCCACCACAGCAGAACCGCCGTGGCAGAGTACAGACTCTGCCACCGCCGTCTCAAGCAATCGGAAGGAGCGCTCGCCGGAATTCGTGAAAATATCCGCGATGGGACACTGGGCGAACTCCACGATGCGTTGATCGAGATCAATAAACTCCATACCGAGCCGCTTGGCCAGCATCCGCGACACCGTGCTCTTCCCACTGCCCATGAACCCGGTGACGAGAATCTTTACGGGATAGTTCTGGAGCAATTTCTTCATGAGCTCGGGAAGCAAGGCGCGTTCGATGGCCTTGACATCGAACGAAACGCCTGGGTTCCAAATCTGCTGCGCCGCAATTGCCTGCCGCACCAGCATGCGTAATCCGCCGATCGCCTTTGCGCCACGCTTCCGAGCATTCAGCACCAGTCGCGTTGTAATCGGATTATAGATCGGATCAAACACCGTCACGCCTTCGCGCAAAAGCGCAGTCTCGCAGGGCAATCCCCCGCCATGCGGCCACATGCCCACGGGTGTCGCGTTGAGAATCACATCGTAGCGCGCCTCTGCATCCGCCTCTTGCTGGACAAGAAGCTGGGTCGGCGAATCAGGAAAGGTCTTGCCAAGATGCGCTACCAGCGCTTCGGCCTTTTTCGGATCCCGCGCCCGAATCATAAGCGAAGCGGCACCGTTTTGCACACAGGCTGCGGCCATCATGTACGCGGTTCCACCCGTGCCAAGCAGCAAAACCTTGCTCCTCGCGAGCGAAATCCCCGAGGCCAAAAAACCTTGCGTGTCGGTGTTGTAACCGCAACCCCTGTGGACCGTATTGACCGCCCCGCAGGTCAGCGCCGTGGCATCGAGCTTCTGCATGTGCGCCATTAAGGCCTTTTTATGCGGAATTGTGCAATTAAAACCATCGAGCTCCTGCATCAACGAAGGCAACCTCACATCAAGCGCCTCTGGCGCAATGTCGTAGAGCGTGTACGTCCCTGCAATTCCAGAGAGTTGCATAATGCGCTCGTGGATCGCGGGCGAGAGACTGTGGCCCAGCGGATGACCAATCAAACCAAATCGTTTCATTGCGCATTTCCTCTCTGCTTCGAAGCGCGAAGCCCCTCGGGAATGGACGAACGGAATTCCGAAGAAGTCGCCAATCGCGATTGAAGCTCCTCCGTCTTTCCTGCCTGTATTAGGTCGCGCAGTCGACAGAGAATGTTGACGTACTCGTCGATGGCCGCTGGAAGTTGCGTCGAGGCGCTCATAATATCGGCCCAAAGCGAGGGCGAGGACGCCGCAATGCGCGTCGTATCGCGGAACCCGCCGCCGATGAGCGACCGCATTTCCGCATCGTGACTCTCCTCCACAATCGTGGAAAGCGCAAAGGCTGCCACATGAGGCAGATGCGAAATCACTGCCACACGGCAATCGTGCGCCATCGCATCCATCACGATCGGATGGGCACCAATCGACATCACCAGTTGTCGGTAAGCCTCGATGTCATCCTCCAGTAGCGTACAATCTGCTGGGATGCACATCACGTAAGTCGACTTAGCAAACAAATGGGTATCGGCAGAACCAAAGCCCGAACCCTCGGATCCAGCCATCGGATGGCCACCAATGAAATTTCCCATGCCTTCCGCCGCCTTCATCATCGGCATTTTTACCGACGTTACATCGGTCACAATCCCGATGTCAGCGCCTTTGAAACGAGCCACCATCTCACAAGCGGCATGCGGTGGTATACAAATAAAGAGTGCATCACATCCATCGAACGCGCTCACGAAATTTGGAGCATCCATCGCGACCCTCTCATCGGCACATCCAGCCGCAAGCGCGGCATCTGCCGTAGCACGGCACACATCAGCAACCACGATCCGCTCGATACGAGCTATGTGCCGAAACGCCTTCGCGAGCGAGCCACCAATCAGGCCTAGCCCGATGATGCCGATCTTTTTGAAAGCAATTTCTGGTGAAGTGTGAGAATGCATGACAGCCCCCGATTTCCTTGAACCGGCTTCGCCCATTTTTTGGGGCTCTCATTGTTTTTCCGCCTGTTCAGCGTTGGACTATTTATTATCGCATTTTAAAAAAACTGGCACAAGGGCAAATTTAAAGATCGGTGTTTATTCTTCAGTATCCGTTGCACCCGTCTCGGCAGGAGCTGGGGCCTCCTCGTCAGCATCCGTTGGATCCAAGTCATCCGACTCACCATCACTCTCGTCAAGCTCGCTCATCGCAGCTTCGATTTGCGAGGTAACGTGCTGCTGCATCGACGTAACGAATTTGACGAAGCCCTTGAGCTCCGCTGCTGAGATGTTGATCGTCTCGCGGAGCTTGCCGCTATCATTCCAAACAACACCGGTGATTCCACCCGTACCGACATCGGCCAAGTTATCGAAAATTGCAAGACTCCCATCGTCTTCGTCGCCAGAAATCTCCATCATGCGAGGCGCAAGATGCTTGATAATCGATCCAAGCGACAAAGAAAAGACCTGCAAGGCTTTTGCTGGTGCTCCCTTTGGCATCACTGCATTAAAGCGATCAGCAACAACAGAGGAGTCTGATGCGGTGGGAATTGAATAGTCGGAACCGACAGCTTTGCCAACCTGATAGAGGTAGCCATCTTTCTCTCGACAAGTCATCTCAAACTTGCGGCCGAAAAGTACATCAAACGCTTTCATCATCTTTTCAGTGTCTTCAGCCTCGGGCTCCTCTCCTACTTTCTCAAAGACCGCCGTCATGAGCGCTTCAAAATCCATGAGTCCCGTCCGAGAAGCCGAGTCATAGATGAAGAACTTTTGGTCTGGCACGTACGTCGCGAGAATTTGCATCATGCTCTCAACGCTCGTTTTGCTTGCCGCAAGGTAGCGTGCGTTATCTTTCGATTTCATTCGCGACACCATGACCATGCGGCTTTCCTTATCGCGGTCAAGGAACGCGAAAACTTCGCCCGTGTTATCGTAGATCCATTGGGCCTCAGCGATCATCGTCTCCGCCGATTTTCGGACGTCTGTGTCCTTGATCAAAGGAACGAGCGTCGTTAACGCGGCCTGAAGCATCTTCTTCGCTTCGAATGCCATATCCGAGACATTCGCGGAGACCATAAAGAATTCGCTCGTCGCGGGGATTTGAGCATAGACGGCGGGATCCACTACGGATGCCGTCTCCAACATCTTAGCAAGTGTACCTGTCTTCTCGACATCCAGCATAAAATCTAGGGTCAAACCGCCGGTCAGGTCATAATTCAAACCCATCACAACCTTGTTTACCTCTCCCACGAACTGACGCAATGTTTCCACCTGAGTCTTCTGGTACTCAACAAAGGCTTGGGAAAAGTCACCCAATGGGCTCAATTCTACGTCGTCCTTCTTAATCTTCTGCATCGCCTCCATGATCTCTGAATACTTTTCAAGGACGATCTTTTCGAGAACCACCTCAATCACCCCAGTGTTGAGGAAGGCGTTCTGGGCACACGCTGCATCACCCTCTGCCTGCCTGACGCCGTCTGGGTCATTTGACCAAATGGCGTAGCCGTTCTTAGCAGAAATATAGCTCGCCTCGTCGAGCTTCGCCACGCCATCAACGACATCGATAGCTCCGCGAGCTTCAAGATACGCTTCTGCAGGCAAAGAGACAGGAATCGCCGCTGTATAGACGATGTTCGTGGCAAATGCCATTACTGCTTCGGGGTCATTCTCCATATCAATCGTAGAAAAGTCAGGAAGCGTTGCCTTAGAATACAGCACGCAAAAAATCGGTTTCGTCTGGTCTACGGCACCAAATTGTTGCTCAGCCCCCTGCTGCATCGCGCTCGTAGCCATCATTCCCAGCAAGGGCTGCTCGGCCATGATCGCTAGCGCCGACGCTCCCGCCCCCATGTCCGCCATGCTCTTGACTCGCATACTTCCGAGGCGCGTCATTTCGGCATGCGATGCTGAAATGACAACCATAAACAAAAATGAAACAACTAAAAACCTCTTCATGGATAACCTCGCTTGAATAATTAAGTGGTAAATAATGCGTCATTACTCATCTGCGCGCATCATGCCAGCATTCTACACCAATACCAACGAAATAACAACAGCAATTCAATCGCTAGTCGTAATCGGTCAGTGACGGGGGGTGCCCCGTTGACTGCCCGATTACAGTCGCGAGTAGTGAGTGGCGAGTGGTGAGTTGCGAGCTGGGAAAACTTTGTCGTGAGCTTTGTCGCTAACTGTGTCGAATACCCCTGTAGCCGCGATCGGTGATCGCGGACGATTCCGGCCTCAACGAGGCCAGCCACAGGGGAGAAGTCGCGAGTTGCGAGTGGTGAGTTATGAGTTGCGAGGCTGGAGAGAGTGAGTAGTGAGTAGTGCGTAGGGAGTAGTTTCCGCTGGGGGCACCCCAGACCCCGTTTCTTGGCAGTTGCGAAGCGAGGTGGGGCGCAGCCGTCTCGGCAAGCCGAATGATGAGTACGCAGTGCGTAGTTTCGTTTGAAAAAACTTTGTCGTTAGCTTTGTCGCTACCTTTGTCGAATACCCCTGTAGCCGC